>JAIYBR010000119.1 GCA_027488435.1 Flavobacteriales bacterium | reverse complement strand
GCGCAAATCCGATGAAGGAAGAAATTGAAGAGAAGAAGCGACGCGCACAAGACAAGCAATGGCCCGAACATGTCGCCAAAGCTTTTGTCAAAGAAATTGGAAAGCTCGAGCGCATGAATCCGCAAGCCGGCGAGTATAGTGTTCAAGCCAACTACGTCGACACCTTGCTCGATTTACCCTGGAGCGAATACAGCGACGATAACTTCGATTTAAAGCATGCCAAAGAGGTGCTCGACCGCGACCATTTCGGATTGGAGAAAGTGAAAGAACGCATCATCGAACATTTGGCTGTGCTTAAGATTAAGGGCGATATGAAAGCGCCTATCCTCTGTCTTTACGGACCTCCCGGCGTAGGAAAAACCTCGCTAGGAAAGTCGATTGCCGAAGCGCTAGGCCGCAAATATGTGCGTATGGCATTGGGTGGTTTGCACGATGAAGCAGAAATACGCGGTCACCGCAAAACCTACATCGGCGCCATGCCCGGACGTATTCTGCAATCGCTGAAAAAATCCGGAACTTCCAACCCGCTTTTCGTTTTAGATGAAATCGACAAAGTAGGACAAGGCGTGCACGGCGATCCTTCAAGCGCATTGCTCGAGGTGCTCGACCCGGAACAGAACCATGCGTTTTACGACAACTATGTAGAGCTCGACTACGACTTGTCGAAGGTCATGTTCATCGCAACAAGCAATTCTCTCAGCACCATACAGCCAGCATTGCGCGACCGATTGGAGATCATTGAAGTGACCGGTTATACGGTGGAAGAAAAGCTGGAAATTGCCAAGCGTCACCTTGTTCCCAAGCAACTTCGCGAAAATGGAATCACACAGTCGAAAATCCGCTTCAGCGATGGTGTTTTAGTAAAGTTGATTGAAGAATACACCAATGAAAGTGGAGTTCGTTCGCTTGAAAAACGTATTGGTAAGTTGGTGCGTAATCGTGCCAAGCAAATTGCGATGGAGGAAAAATTCACGGTCGATCTCAAAGAAGAGGAGGTACTAAAAGTATTGGGCCCGTCGTATGAAAAAGATAAGTATTCCGACAATGACACGCCCGGTGTTGTGACAGGACTTGCGTGGACGCCAACAGGTGGTGACATCCTATTCATTGAAACATCGCTTACCCGCGGAAAAGGTAAGCTCACACTCACCGGCAATTTGGGCGATGTGATGAAGGAAAGCGCAGTCATCGCACTTGAATACCTAAAAGCACATTCCGATTTGCTCGAGCTTGACGACGAGATTTTCGACACCAAAAACGTACATATACACGTTCCACAAGGCGCTGTGCCGAAAGACGGACCATCGGCCGGAATTACGATTCTCACAGCATTGGCATCCATATTCACCGGTCGACGCGTGAAAAAATATCTTGCCATGACGGGTGAAATAACCCTGCGCGGGAAAGTGCTGCCTGTTGGTGGAATCAAGGAAAAAATTCTAGCAGCGAAAAGAGCTGGCATCAAAGAAATCATTTTATCCGAGCGTAACCGCAAAGACATCGACGAAATCAACGAACGATATCTGAAAGGCCTCAAGTTCCATTTCGTGAATGAAATGTATGAAGTGTTGGAGAGGGCGTTGTTGAAGAGGTGATAAGGGAAAGGGGTGAGGGATGAGGGGTAAGGGATGAGGGATAAGGGATAAGGGATAAGGGATAAGGGATAAGGGGTAAGGGAGAATGGAGAATGGAGAATGTTGCGAAGGAAGGATTAAGGTGTGCTGAAGCCTCTTGCATAATGGCTGTGGGATGGCATTTCTGCTTACATTCGCGAGGCCAAACCAAACCCTATGAACGTATTTGTAACCGGCGGCGCCGGCTTTATTGGATCGCATCTTACAGAGCGACTTGTTGCTGAAGGTCACCAGGTGCACATTTTTGATAATCTGCACCGAAACGCCATTAAATACTCCGACATTCTGGAGCATCCGTCGGTCAAATTCACCCAAGGTGATATACTCGACAAAGATCAATTGAAGGCAGCCATGGAAGGCTCCGAAATGGTTTTTCACATGGCAGCCATTGCAGGCGTGAGTAATTACTACAACTTCCCCGCAAAGACTCTTAAAGTAAATCTCATCGGCACTTACAACGTCCTTGAGTGCATGGTGGAACTTGGCATCAAGCGCATCTTCGACATGAGCACGAGTGAAACATTTGGCACCGATGCTGTCGAAGTCGACGAAGAATCGTATCAACGCATAGGGCCACCGCAAGACAAACGCTGGTGCTATGCGGGAAGTAAAATCGGAGGTGAGCAACTCATTTTCCGTTACAGCGAAGAATACAATTGGACGAGCACAATCATTCGTCCGTTCAACATATACGGCCCTCGTCAAATCGGAGAAGGCGCTATTGCCAATTTCTGTAAGAATGTACTCGAATCGAAGGATCTTCGTATAGAAGGCAGTGGCATGGCCATTCGCTCGTGGTGCTACATCACCGACTTCATTGAAGCGCTGATGGTTATCTTCAACAAGCCCCACGAAGGTCCTGAGTGCTTCAATGTGGGCAATCCCTGGGCTATTGCATCGACAGTAAGCTTAGGTGAAGAAGTGATTCGCGCATCTGGCGATTTGTCGGGCACAGCATCTACCTCTAAAATTGATTTCGTGCCCATGGATTTCACCGAAATCCGCGTACGATATCCGAAAGTGAACAAGCTGCGCGACATGTATGGCTGGCAGCCCAAAGTGAATCTTGCACAGGGTGTATTCAATACGTTGAAATGGTTCAAAGAAAATTATGAAAAAAATTAGTGTAGTTGGATTCGGGAAAATTGGCCAAGCCATTGTGGCCAACATGCTTAAAAACGGCATTCAGGTAGTTGCTGTAGATATCAATCCGCAGCTACACCGCGTTTTTTCCGAAGGCCAATATGAAACCAACGAACCCGGACTCGCAGAGGCATTGACCTCTTCATTCGCAACTGGTCAGTTGATTGTCACCAACGACTTCTCGCAAGTGCACGACAGTGCTGCTGTGATTGTGGCCATACCCTTGTTGGTGGATCAGCAAAAGAACATACTCGATGAGCCATTCCTGAATTGCTTCCGTGAGCTGGCTCCTCATTTCAGCAACCATGTTTTGATTGTTATTGAAACATCGATACCCGTTGGCTATGGCCGCGATGTAGTGGTTCCTGCCATCGAGTCGACCGGCAAAAAACACGGCACCGACTTCTTGCTGGTGCACAGCCCCGAGCGCATCAAGAGCGGAACCATGCTTGAGCAACTGTTGCGCACACCGAAAGTGATTGGGGGTGTTTCATCCGAAGCAACCGAAAAAGCGCTGGAGATATATCAGTGGTTTTTCGATCGCTCACTCATTCACATTGTCGACAGCATTGAAGCAGCCGAAATGGTGAAGCTGGCAGGAATGGCCTACCGCGATGTAAACATCGCGCTATCCAACCAACTGGCTGCATTCTCGAATCGCATCGGCGTGAATTTCGCCGACCTCATTCCCCTCATCAACACCGACGGCGAAGCGCATTTGCTGCAGCCTGGTATTGGCGTAGGCGGACACTGCACGCCAGTATATCCTTACTTCCTAATCAACAACTTCAAGCAGGCAGGACTCGACTTTGAGTTGGCCAGCAGAAGCCGCGTGATCAACGATGAAATGGCAGCCTATGCTGTGGCTTTAGCGTCGATGCATGTGTCGAACAAGAAAGCACTGATACTCGGGTTGAGCTTCCGCCCCAATATCAAAGAAGATACGTTCAGCACAAGCTATTTGCTGCGTGAAGCATTGCTGAAAAACAACTTCGAGGTATGTCTGCACGACACCGAATTCAGCGCAGCTGAAATTGAGAAGAAAGGATTCGCTCCTGCTTCCGACGTGTATTCAACCGCATCGGAAGCCTTGTTTTTAGTAACGATGCACAAAGAATATCAGCACCTCGATTACGCTGCATTGAGCGCTTCAGGTGTGCGTGTAATCATCGATGGACGCAATCAACTCAACAAACAACAAGTAGAACAAGCCGGTATACGCTACATCGGCATTGGACGATAATTGACCATGATACCTATTGCCAAACCTCATCTAACCGAACACGATGCACAGGCCGCTTATGACGCGATCATGTCGGGCTGGATTACGCAAGGCCCGCGTGTAAGTGAGTTTGAAGAGAAATTCGCTTTATACACCGGAGCCAAGCATGCTGTTGCCGTGAGCAATTGCACCACAGGTTTGCACCTGGCCATGATTGTAGCCGGAATAAAAGCCGGCGACGAAGTGATTTGCCCGAGCATGAGCTACATCGCAACGGCCAATAGCATCATGTATGTGGGCGCTACCCCCATTTTCGCAGAGGTTCACCCTGAAACATACAACCTGGATGTATCTGATGTGGAACGTCGTATCACCTCCAAAACGAAAGCAGTTTTGCTGGTGCACCAGATAGGCATGCCCGCCGATATCGATGCATTTGCGGCTCTCTGCAAAAAACACAATCTGATCTTGATTGAAGATGCAGCGTGTGCAGCAGGCTCTTCCTACAAAGGAAAAAAAATAGGTTCGCATTCCGACCTGGTTTGCTTCTCCTTTCACCCGCGAAAAGTCATCAGCACCGGCGACGGTGGAATGGTCACGACAAACAACGACGCTTATGCAGAACGCATGAAACTATTGCGTCAGCATGGCATGAGTGTAAATGCAGGAGCGCGTCATGGTGCCACGAAAATCATTTTCGAAGACCACCTGGAAGTAGCCTACAACTACCGCATGACGGATATTCAGGCTGCTGTTGGCATTCAGCAATTAGCCAAGCTCGACTGGATTGTGGAAGAGCGCAGAAAAATTGCTCAGCGTTACTTGAACGAACTGTCCGACATTGATTGCATTCGTTTGCCACGTGAAGAAGAAGGATATTTCACCAATTGGCAATCGTTCAGCATTTACCTGAAAGAAAGCGCACCACTTTCACGCAACGAGCTCATGCAAGCCTTGCTCGACAAAGGAGTAGCATCGCGCAGAGGTGTCATGACCTCACACCGCGAGACTGCCTACAAAACAATCTGCGCGGGTCTCGAGCTTCCACAAACAGAGGATGCTTGTGATAGAAGCATCATCATACCGCTCTTCGTTCCCATGTCGGATGAAGACGTGAGCACGGTGATACATCAACTTCGAAGCCTGCTGGTATAGTCAACAAGCATCAGCATGAAAACTGAACACTTCACCTTACCATCGCGCAGCTCTATTCGCAAATGGTTTTGGATAGTGTTATGTATAAAGTCCATCTGGCTAATTCTCTTCACCATTCTGCGCAACCCGGAATGGCATCCGAATTTCAGTTCCGGACTGCTGGCCATTTTCGGAGGCGACACCCTCACCTACTACTATCCTGTAGAGCAACTCATCGCTAATGGTCAGTACTATGGCATGTGTCGCATGCCCGGAATATTGCCTATCTACTTCCCGCTTCGGCTCTTGTTTTCAGAAGTGATTTCACAGCAGTTAATCGTTATTCTTCAATTGGTATTTAGCAGCATTGCAACCGTGCTTCTTGCGGTTCTTTCAGCCCGTGTATTTCAAACGCAACGTGCATTCGTCATATGCATTTTACTGAGCTGTATAACCACGTTCATCTCCATTCGCGACATCTACTTGCTCTCCGACAGCTTTTGCATTTCGTCGCTTATTACGTGTGTTTTCTTCCTCTCGGAATACCTTTCCGGCAAGCGCAAAATGATGTTGATCTACGCGGGAATTTTTCTGGCATGGGCCATTTTCTTGCGACAGATAACCCTGCTTGCCATTCCGATAGTTGGACTATTTCTACTCGTTCATTTCAAGCGAGAGATTCGGAAAACAGTGGTCGCTTTTTTCATTGTAATGCTCCCTATCCTGATTTCCTTGGGCACCTGGACCATTCGAAACAAAATGACCTACGGCAGAACCGTAGTTTTAGTAGCTCCGCTGAAGGAATGCATGTACAACCTCACACCTGAATTATCGGCTATTCGACATTTAATTATTACTGTTGGTGAAGATTTCCAGCCGTGGGTAAAAGGTGGGGGCGCTTACTGGTTTTTTAATCAACCGATTGAAAACGATAAAGACTTCCCTTTCGCTGACGACGACTTCACATCATCTATGGGAGCTGATGAACTCTATGCACTGCGCAAGGACTATCGATCACTATCTGATACATCGTTGACGTCAGTTGCATACGATTCATTGCAGCAATCGGTAGTATCGCGAGCCGAAACCTACGCAGCTGAGTATCCTAAACAGCATCTTTGGAATTACTATATCGGCAATAAAATTCACTTTGCTTCGCATTTTCTTTTCCCGAATCGAATTGATGACATTCCGTTCCCTTCGCGAGAGGGCATGAACATTTTTCAATTGTCTATCAAAAGCTGGAGTCTTATTTCACTATGGATTGTGCATGCTCTGGCGCTGTGCATTGCAATCATTTGGCTTCTGCAGGGCAAATGGGATTTGCTACTTTGGGCAGCGCTCCCATTCATTTTCGTACTTGCATTGAGTTATTTGGGATATATCGAGCAGCGCTATCTAGCAACCTCATTTCCCTTCTTTTTATTGATGATATCCGGTGCGATTGCACAAGGCATTGACCGATATAAAAAAGTCAACGTTCGGCAGCACTGATGATGAGAATGCCAGTCAAAATGAGCACTAGTCCAAGGTAGTGTGCCCAACCGATTCTTTCCTCAAACAGAAAGTAACCTACGGCCAGTGTAAACATGAAGTTGACTCCTGTAGCAACCGGGTTGACCAATGAAATTTTAGCAATGCTGAGTGCCTTAATCAAAACCAATGCGGATATAAAAACGACCGCGAAACCGGCCATTACCCGAAATCGAAACAAGAAGAAGAAATACTCGGTCAAACCGGAAAGTTTTGTTCCTTTCAATTCGGTCTTGATGAGCGCAGCTCCGGAAACGTTCAGTGCGGCGTAGACAATACTATAGATGACGACAGGGATAAAATTCACGGTTCAATTCCTTTATGATCTTCAATAAGAAAGAGCGGGCGTTTGCGCGACTCCTCCAAGTTTCGCCAAAGATACTCACCCAAGACTCCCAGCATCAACATTTGAAGTCCGCCGATGATGAGCGTTACCACCATGAGTGAGGCCCACCCTTCAATGGGGTCACCTACCATGAAACGCATAACCATGACAAAGAGCGCATACATAAACCCACAACATGCGGCCACAAAGCCAAGCAACGACATAAAACGCATCGGCAAATATGAAAAACCCACAAACGCGTCTGCAAAGGCGTTCAGCTTTTTAGAAAGCGTCCATTTCGAACGTCCAAACTTGCGTTCTTCCTTTACATAGGGGATCTCTGTTTGCTTGAATCCAAGCCATGAGATCAGTGCTCCCAAACTGGGCTTACTTCCCGCCGATTGAACAAGTCCGTCAACCACCTTACGATCCATAAGCGCATAGTCGGCGCCCTTCTTTGGAAAATGAATGTCGGTCATGCTATTGAGCAACCGGTAAAACATGTTGGAGAAAAACACCGATGTGCGCGAAACACCCCGACGCTCTGCGCGCACGGCCCATGTCACATCATAGCCCTCCTCCCACTTCACAATCATTTCTTCTACGAGCTCCGGCGGGTCTTGTAAATCGGCCGCCAAAAAAACGGCAGCATCGCCCTTGGCATATTTCATTCCGGCAATAATGGCCACATGACTTCCGGAGTTGCGTGAAAGGCGGATGAATTTCAAATAATCGCGCTCGTTGCACAAACGATGCATGAGCGCCGGAGAACCGTCTGTAGAATGGTCATCCACTAAAATGACTTCCACATTCACTTTCGCGCGCAAAAGATTCACGAACAAATCGAGGCGCTCCATCAGCAAATGCAGACCTTCGGCTTCATTATAACAGGGTATGACAAATGAAATTAACTTCATAGAGTCGGTTGGTTAAAGCACTGCAATATCCAACAATTTCGCGATGTTCAATCCCAGAATATTTGCTCGTCTTTCAGGAGCCAACGCCCCAACAACTTCGTCAAAATCCTGTAATGCCTGCAGAATCGAAACTTCGGGGAAATCGCTCGCCCAAATAATTCTTCGATCATAATGGTGACACAACCAACGAATATCACTCGCCACCGAGGTCTCCTTGTACTTCGAGAGCGTCATGCTCAAATCAATAAATACATGATGTAAATCGCGGCACATCTCGGCTATCTGCAAAATACGTGTGCCGCCACCGTGCATAATGAT
>JAIYBR010000280.1 GCA_027488435.1 Flavobacteriales bacterium | reverse complement strand
GCCTTGCTCTTATTTTCGAAAAGGCCTTGAAACAAATAAGGCAGTTCGTCGTGTTCACCGCGCTGCACAAAGGGATGTAACTCAAGCTTTTTCCGTCCTTTCTTCCAGTAGTATTTGTCTCCATCGAGCACCACACTACTGCTTTCAAACAAGGCGTTGAGCGCTGCCATCTCATTGAGCACTGCCAAGCCTTTGGTCAATTCCACTGCATGCTCGGGCACTACACGTACGTATTGATGAACATATCGATTGCGAAAGGTCACAAATCGATCGAGCACGGTTGATTTCGATGTGTCGCGAGGAATGGCCTTCTCCCATGCGCTGCCCATGGTCATGGAAGCATACCACAGATTTTTCCAGTTGGTGTCGCTGGGTAAGGTTTCGCGCAGATTATCCATCACCTGCTTCATAAACAATGCATCGTTGCCGGAGTCGCCATCGTGGAGCTTTTCGCTCATCTGAATAACAGCACCCATGCGTAAAAACAGAGTGCTCATGCCCATCCCGGCCATAATGAGGTTGTTCACCTTACCGGGCTGTTCCGCCAACATTTTAATAAAAGCATCACCTGTAAGTTCAACGCTTAGATCGCTGTAGATGCTTTGGAATCGAGTATAATATTGCTTAAAGGGATTCATAGGGAAAGTACTTTGTGTTGATATTCCAGTTTCAAATCACGGCGGCCGAGCGCCAGATAAATGGGTGTTACTTCGGTCATTGTTTCCGGATAACCGTAATCGGGGTGCACCGTATCGGCCTCAAACGATTCGCGCGAGGTGCGCACCCATGGATGCAGGAGTGCGAACACTTCGTGCACATATTCGCCATCATACCCGTGCTCATCGGCAAAGCGGCGGGCAAATACACGATTGCCCTTGCTCAAGGTATCGACCACGTGGCGGAGTATCTTTTGGAGCTCTTCCACATCGTTGCGCTCCTCTTTCTTCTCGGCAGAAGGTCCTTTGAATCGCAAGTAGTTGTGTAATGCGCTCGCCTGCATCGCTTCGTCGGGCAACGCGGAGTCATGAGCGATTGATACCGATTGATTGAAGAAGGTGTTGAAATGCTCGTAGTGATGCCCAAAGGCAACGAGCATAATTGAATTGTCGCGCAAGTAATTGATCAGATGTGTTAAATGCTGCGGACTAAACAGTGCCAAGTGGATGTTATTGACCAGTACAACTACCTTATCATTACAGCCTTTGCGTAGGGCCTTCACATGTTCTTCGACCTTCTTGTTTTTGGAAAGCGCGGTCTGTTTTTCATTGAGCACGTGCATGAGTCTCGAAAGCAGAAAGGCGCCCGTGTATGAGATGCCTTGCTCCTTTAGCTCGTAGCCAATGCATCGCACACCCGGCTGCGCTCGCAACCAATTGCCCACGGATTCATAGCGATCGGCAGCGGTATCGTCGGACGGGTGAACCCAGCATGCGAATGAACCGCGATTGTTCTGTGCTATAAACGACTGCAGTTCAGTCGGCACCAGGCCGGAATTGGCCTTCAGAAACACACGTTCTTCGTTTACCCAATAGTTATCTTGTTGCTCGGCGAGGATGCGTTCACTCAATTGACCAAACGAAGAGCTACCCGCATACTGCTGCCATTGCTCAGGTTGTTGAATATTCCAATGCCCCGTGAAGCCATCGGGGCCACAAAAATGAAAATCATGTTCAGAATGCAGTGCATTAGTCTCGTGCAAAGCGATGAGCAATGCCCCAATTGCTTCGGCCTCTTCCCTATTCTTCTCGGGCGGCAACACAAAAAAACCATGCATAACCATATTACGCAGATGAGCCAAGTGATGCACACGGTGGGCTAGCTCCTCACCCTTACTTGTGGGTTCCCAGAAGAACTGAAACAAACCGGAATCCCTCATTACCAGGCATTCATGCACCATATTGGCCGCCCAACGGTAGAGAGGTCCTGCATTGTAATCGTGTCCCGAAGAGTTAAACAGCTGCACCAGGAAGTCGTTATACACTTCCTTTTGTGGTGCTTGCCGGATGTAGTGTGCAACACCCACAGCGGCTATTTGGTGGAGGATCTCTTCCGCCAATTCAACCAGTTCATCGGCGGCATATTCTTCATCTTCGCCCAAGGCAGCGTCTATTGCTGTGGTGATTCGTGTGTTATTCGTGTAGTATTGTCGAGCCCGCGCCAACGTGGGCGCTTGCAAAAGATTGGATTTCATACAACGTGTTTAGGGTTGGGAAGATAATGGAAAAACAAAACACGCCAAGACAATGGGCACTATTCCCCGATCGCAACTACAAAGGACTCACTGACGGGCTCACCAAGAAACCGAGAAAGGCCAGAAGGTGTTGCTCAAGCGCGGAAGGAGTGCGCTGGGGAATTCATCTGAACGAACAAAATTGGATGAAGACAAAGCATTACAAGCTGTGTTATAATAAAAGAAATCGGACAAGTCATCGTAGATCAAAAACTGGTTCATCTCGCTGATGAGTTCGTTTTGCATCTTGATATCAATGGACGTCAACTCCTGCTCGCAGTCCGACATATGTGCATTCGCGAAGTGTTTTTGATAAAAGCCATCACCGGAAGGATTGGCTATCCAAACTTCGCCGCCCTCATTACTGGGTTCGGTTATTTTATAAAAACAATCCTCCTGACAATTGCCCCCTGTGTAACCAATCACTAGAAAATAGTGAGTTAAGACCTTTTCGTTCTCATCGTATACGCTACTATGCACGCAGAACATGCGCAGAAAACGAGAGGATTGAATCGATTCTTCATCCGCAGTTTCAATATTGTCTGCTAATTGAATAAGGTAACTCATAAGAAACGAATTTTGGATTTTAACAAAAAGGAATTTCTCTATTGAAAGGCATGCAAGCTTGTGTTGCTGCGCAACTGGTCACACCAATTAATCGCCGCGATAGACGATATTGAAATTGGCATTAGTATTTTAAGGAGTTAGGACAATGGAATTAGGACAATGCCTTTATTGCATCCGGCAACTCAATATCCTGCTCAATCCATTCTAGCTCTTCATCATACCAAAAACCCTTGCGCTTATTGTTCAAATGATCATAGACGATTACGTACTTTTGGCGAAGTTTCGCATAACCGCCTAAATTCTCCCACAAGGCGAAATCTTCCATTTTAACGGAGCCGTAGTGAAACCATAAAGCGTAAGGACTTTCAGCGTCTGATTCATCTTCATACTTCACAATGACTTTATCCGCTTGGCCAAATTGCCTAGTAATGCCGTGTTTGAATTTTTCGAGGTATTCCGCTCCTTCGTAAGGTTCGAATGTAATGGTAATCATAGCGTAATGTGTTGATTGTGTTTCAAATGTAGCAAAAGCAAACATATGTAGTGCAAAAAAGCGCCCTATTCTTCTTGAGGCCAAACAAAAACACAAATGCAACTCATCAATCGGCAAGCTTTTTAATGATCCCGAAACCCAGGTCGCCCGCTTGCAATCAATCAGCAGGAAATTTTTTCGCGTAATAACTTGAGATCACGTCGCATTCTGCTCAGCGGAGCGTCATGACCTTGTACACATTTTGATTTTTTTTTCATTTTGTGTACAAGAGTTGTACACATTTCAAAAAAATAATTAGAAATGTGTACAAAGCCCGAACGACTTTAACCATTTTCGCGAACTATCATAGGTTCGCCGGAAACGCTCAAAATTAATCGTACTTTAGAACGCGAAACATGCCGTATAATACTGAACAAGAGCATTATTGGAGCAATTTTTAAATGAGCATTCGCAATAAACCTTCTATTCCTGAAATTATAATATGATCATTATGAAAATCTTACCTCTACTCCTACTCTCTATAATTAGTTCAATTTGTTTTTCCCAATCGAAAAAGGAGCAAATTCAAATTCTTACCATTCAGGTCGATAGTTTGAATCAATTATTGAAACAAGAGAATACCATACTGAAAGATCTGCAGGCCAATTGGGCTCAAAAGGAAATTGTTCATCAAAATAAGATTAACGAGCTTAACGAACAATTATCGACCTCAAAACAGAATCTAGAAGCGTGTCAATTACAGAACAGTCAAAACGCATTGAAAACTAAGCAACTCGAGGCAAAACTGGATGGATTCAATATCATTCTAAAAAGCAAAAGTGATAGCATTACCCTTCTTCAGGCGCAATTGGTCAAACACCTCACCAAGAAAGAGGTCGTTATTACCTTTCAGGAGGAGCTTGTTTCGGTGGCAAAGGACCAAGACGAGCGATTCGGGAATGACTCACAGACCTGCCTGATATTAAGTATCGACGGAAACGAGATTGACAAATACTGTGATTATGGCGTTGCAACGATTTCCAATGACATTACTCCGGTAACGGCCTGGCTCAGTTCTGAGTTCTTTGAGATGTCATTTTCTACTGAACTAATTGACTCAAATAATATAAAAGTTACAAAAACAAAAATTGCAGAAGGCGAGGAAAGTGAGATTTGGACAAGGAAATATCATCTTTCTCAAAACGGAACATGGGCAATTACAGAGTGTATCGGGGATTGTAAATATGCGCAGTTAGATGCAATCACTGCCCATGTGAGTGAAAACATCAACTTCGAAGACCTGGTAAAGTACTATACAGCTGATAGTCTTTTCAGCTTCGTAGCGCCCAGAGGTTTTTTTATGGTAACAAAGAATGGTCTTCAAGCCAGAGATCAAGATTTTGAGATGGAAACTCAAACCTTTACACAGTTTTATCCTTGTGATCCGGATGAGGAAATATTGACAATAAAGTCATTACAAGAAAAATTCATGCAAGGAATCAAAGTGACCTATAAGACATCAAAATCCGGCTTTTTCGGTGTTTCCGGGCTTGATCAACAAAATAAGATTGTATATATAAAAGGTGATTACTCAGAACTGCACTCTATGCAGGGACGTGACGAAGGCGAACCCGCCCACATGTGGAGTAAGGCCGGAGTTATTCGATTTAGATACGCTCCAGTTAAACATACTGATTTCACTCGTGCCGTGGCAATAATTACCAATTCACTTCAAGTGAATCACGATATGATGTAAAGAGGTTCAAAACAGTCTTATTTCTATTTACAAGTGAATCTTATTACACCAGTCCGAAAGCATATAATTGAACTTCGCCTCTCCCTTCGGAACTCTGGCAGCCAAGCTTGGTGAAACAAGTGGAGTCACCGGCCCAAGTTGTTGAACCTCGCCTTTCCATTCCTTCAGCGAAGATCCTTTGCCCCAAGTGCTGTAGACTCGAATGCCTGGATTATTAGCGACCAGTTGAACAATACTACTCGTGTTGTAGGTGCGACCCACAACATTATTGATTATTGCACTGTCCTTATATCCCCTGCCAATAATGGCATCAATACGTTCTTCGGAGGCCTTCACCGAATGAATCATGTCGACGCAGGCAATCTTATGACGACGAAGCAACTCCCAAAAATTATCCAAAGAAGGATTGAGCTCAGCTCCAAAAACCGTTGAAAGCAAGGGCCAAAGTTGGTTCCTCTCACGACCATAGTAATAAGGAACAAGAGCTCCGCCTGCAGGGTTAAACGTTCCGACAAACAAGTGTCGCACCTCCCAAGTTGGGATGTAAAATGATTCACTACTGAATTGATGATTGATAATTTGCATGGCTTACTATTTTATTAAATGAATATTCCTTCGTAAAAACGGATTGCAATTGATCAATTACAATCATATAAAAACAACTAGGGTCTATGAGACCACCAGTTGAAATTCAATACGCGTATACACCTTCTCCATCACCATCTCCTTCAACCACATATACCTTGTTTTTTCTACACCATCTACCTTCTTCATCCCCATTCTCATCTCTTTCCTCAACTTCCCTTTGGTCCTCACAAAATCAATCACCTTCGAACCTTCATTCGAATAACCAATAATTACACAACTTGCAGGAAAATCAGGCAGTGGACCAACTGCCTCTTCAAACCTACGTTTAAACCATCTCTCTTTGGTTTCTGAATCTACCTCATTCATCCTGCCCGACAATACATACACATTGCTTTTCAAAACTTGAATGTTACTCATAGTATATAAAATTTAATTAGTTACGGATGCTTAGAGCACACAATGCCCGGACCGCCCGTTGGCAGTCATTTTCTTTCATTTCGAGAACCGAAATTTTACTACATGCTTATGAGACGTGATTCATGAGAAAGATAAATATATAACTATTATTTTCATTTGTCAAGTTTTGTTTAAATATTTCTGGTTATTGAGCATCCATGCGAATTACAAATAATCGATTGAACCCAATAAAAACAAGCATTTCAGAAAAACAACAATCTCAGCTATTGACATTCCGCTTTCATTGTATTATATTTAATCTCCCACCCAAATGCAGGTATTTATTTCACCATTTCAAATCCCTATTTCTATGAAAACACTTGTTGTGCATCCCGACGACCGTACCACCGATTTCCTAAAGCCCATTTACAACCGCCTTACCGACACTACGGTGCTAACAGGCGGCAACTACT
>JAIYBR010000235.1 GCA_027488435.1 Flavobacteriales bacterium | reverse complement strand
CTGATCAAGCTAAAAATGGTCAGACTGCAGGGGCTCATTTGCAGAAAATGACAGAAAACCTTCAGTCATTGAATAGCATGTACGAGTTACAACTTCAAGAGCTTGAGAAGTCTCGTAATATGTACGGCAACATGAATGAACTCGTGAAGAATCTAGCTGACTCTGTTGAAGATACCAAGCAATACAAAGAGAATATCTCTGAACTTTCTCGTAACTTGAAGTCACTCAACACGGTTTACGCAAACATGCTTAACGCAATGGGTACAGCCCGCCAATAATTGTTTAGCGCTGCTCTGAAAAAGACCAACCAAACAACCAATTTTAAAGAATAGAAAATGGCAGGCGGAAAAGAAACCCCCAGGCAGAAGATGATCGGTATGATGTACCTCGTACTCACCGCTCTTCTCGCAATGAACATATCGAAAGATGTATTGAACGCGTTTATCCAAATCAATAAAGGTTTGGGTAAAACCTCCGAGGTATTGCAGTCCAAGGCGCAGGCTACGCTTGCAGGCTTGAGAGCCGCTAAGGAGGCTGATAAGGCTGCTCCATTCTTGGCGAAGGCCGAAGAAGTATCCAAGTTGGGTGACGAAATGATTGACTATATTGAAATTCTCAAGGCTCGCACTATTGCTTGCTCCATGAAGGGTGACCCTGCAGGAGCGGACTACGAAGAGTTCATGACGGAGGACAAAAAGAGGGCAATCGATTTGGGCTCAAAGGAAGGTAGAGAGAAAGTAACGAAGTTGGACGAAAACCAAAACAACACAACCTTGTTGGTTGGACCTAACCCGCAAGCTCCTCGTCAAGATCCTTGGTCGGCTTTCGAATTAAAAACGAAGTTGACAGAATTCAAGGAGAAGTTGAAGGCCATGCAGGTTACGAATATCGACGGCAAGGTGATTCCATTGGATAACGAGATTTTAACATCATTGGACAGCACCTTCGTTTACAACGAAGAGCCGGATGCAGAAGGTAAATTGGAAGTTTGGGAAACCAACAAATTCTACCACACTCCTCTTGCAGCCATTGTTGCAACTATGTCGAAAATCGAAACCGACGTGTTGAATGCAAAAACATCGGTTATGAGCTTTTTGGCATCGTCAATCAATGCTACAGACTTGAAATTCTCCGATGTAACCGTTGCTGCTGTGCCTTTGCAGAGCTATGTGCTCAAAGGTAAAGACTACGAGTTGGAGGTTTATCTCGCTGCGTACAACAAGACAAGTAACACCAAGCTCTACATGGGCGGTGCTTACAACGGGGATAAAGTTCCTACACCGAGCACTTTCGCTGCATCGGGTGAGGGTATCGCCGCAGACCCTGACGGAAAGTGCCGCTTCAAAGTCAATACAGGAAGCTTGAGCCTTGGTCCACATGGATACACTGGTCAGATTGGTTATGAGAAGGATGGAAAGATGGAATTCATTCCGTTTGCTACTCAGCCTTTCTTTGTTGGTGAACCCGCATTGGTTGTATCGCCCGTCAACATGAACGTTTTCTATCGTGGTTTAGATAACCCGGTGGAGGTTTCTGTTCCCGGTGTTGACCGCAGTGCATTAACGGTAACCATGAGCGGAGGTTCAATTACACCAAGTGCCGACGGAACGTATAATGTGAAGCCCGGTGAAGGCAAGGATGCGACCATCAATGTTTCTGCTAACATCAATGGTGAAAGCGTTCAGATGCCTGCTCGTAATTTCCGCATCAAGAAAATTCCGGATCCTATTCCGTCATTTGGAGGAAAGAAGCCTTATGACAGCACCATTCCTCAGGGAGATGCAACTGTTGCTGCTGGTGTGCGCGCCGATATGGAAGGTTTCGACTTTCCTGTAACTGCTCAGGTGTCTTCTTTCATGGTAACCTTAGTCAGCAATGGTGCTTTGAAGGAATACAAATCAAACGGAAACCGTATTTCCGATGAAGCTAGCCAGGCAATACGCAAGATGAAGAAAGGTGAAAAAATCTTCATCGAACAAATTATGTGTAGAATGCCTGATGGCACTGATAGAAAGTTGTCAGCTATTACGTTGAAAGTGCAGTAAAAAACTATAAATCATGAGTCGTAAAAATCTGTTTCTGCTCCTGTTTTGTGCGATGCTTCAAATCACTCAGGTGATTGGACAAACACAAACTGTTTTGGATGGTGCTTACGTACGTGAGCATAATCCTACACGAAAAGTTATCGGCTATCCTTATTTGCGTGAGGCCGATGTGATGTGGAGCAAACGCATCTGGCAGGTTATCGATCTGCGTCAGAAAATCAATCAGACTCTGTACTTCCCAATCGATGAATTGGAGAATCGCAAGAGCTTGTTTGATGTTATTCGTATCGGTCTCATCGACCAAGGTTCGATAACAGCGTATGGCACAGGTCCTACTCAGACGGACGACGAATTTCGTTATCCCTTGGGCCAATCAGAATTGGACTCTATGATGAATCCGGTTGTGATTCGATACCGTGAAAACCTGGATACGGGAGAGAAAGAGGAGGTTCGAAATGTAGAATCGGTTACTTCACGTGATGTTGTTCAATACAAGATCAAGGAAGACTGGATTTTCGATAAGCAGCGCTCAGAGCGATACGTGAGAATAATAGGTATTGCACCAATCGTGAACCGCTACACTGAGAGTGGTGAGGTAAAGGGAAAAAAGGAGTTGTTCTGGCTTTACTACCCCGAGTGCCGCTACATTTTCAATAACTACGACGTGTTCAATACGCACAACGGATCTCAGCAAATGACATTTGATCAGTTGTTCCAAATGCGCATGTTTCAGGGATATGTGGTGAAAGAGGATAATGTATACAACAGAGCGGTTGACCCTACCTGGAAAGGTGTGGATGCCCTCCTTGAAAGCGAAAAAATCAAGAACGAGTTGTTTACCCTCGAGCACGATTTGTGGCACTATTGAGAAAAGAAATTCAAACTGAAAAGCCCTTCCCAAACGGAAGGGCTTTTTGTTTGCTTCATGATGAGTAAAGCTCGCTGGTGGTTGTACTTTTGCGCCCGATTTTACCATGGTTACAGTAGGAAATCTCACTATACATTTTGGATCGCGAGAGCTTTTTTCTCGCATCGGTTTTTTTATTGGTCCGCGCGATCGGATTGGTTTAGTTGGTAAAAATGGTGCCGGTAAATCCACGTTATTAAAGACACTAGCCGGGATACAAGCTCCGAACGAAGGCAGTATTGCATTTGCACGAGGCACGACTGTGGGTTACCTGGCCCAGGAAATGAAGCATAGCGAAAATGCTACTGTTTATGAAGAGGCGGGTACCGCGTTTCGCGAAGTGCAGCAAATGAAGAATCGACTCGAAGAGTTGACTGTTGCCATCACTGATCATCACGACTATACGAGTGATGACTATTCTCGGAAGCTCGAAGAACTGGAGGAAGTTTCGCATCGGTTGGAGGTGCTTGGTAGCGCTAATCTCGAAGAGAAAATTGAGAAAGTGCTAAAGGGTTTGGGTTTTCGCTCCGAAGACATGAACCGCAAGATGGCCGAGTTCAGTGGTGGCTGGAAGATGCGTGTTGAGTTAGGTAAAATTCTTCTTCAGAATCCTGACTTGCTATTGCTCGATGAGCCTACCAACCACTTGGATATTGAAAGTATAGAATGGCTCGAGGAATTTCTGAAGGACTATGCCGGTGCGATTGTCTTGATTTCGCACGATAGAACGTTTCTCGATAATGTGACCATTCGAACTATAGAGATTACGAAGGGAAAGGTATACGACTATAAATTCTCTTATAGCAAGTACATCGTTCAACGACAAGATGAGGTAGAGCGTCAGGAAGCCGCTGCAAAGAATCAGCAGAAGTATATTGAAGACACACAGAAGCTCATTGACAAGTTTCGAGCTAAAAAGGATAAGGCTGCGTTTGCACAAACGCTGATTCGCAAACTGGAAAAGCTCGACCGAATTGAAGTCGACGATATTGATTCTACCAAAGTGCGCATCAGTTTTCCTCCGGCACCTCATGCGGGAAAGATTATTTTGGAGGGAAAAGGACTCGGCAAGGCATATGGCGACAATCGCTTGTTTAGCGGCGTCGATTTATTGATTGCGCGAGGAGAGAAAATTTCTCTGGTAGGGAAAAACGGCGTTGGAAAAAGCACATTGATACGCATGATCATGCGCAAGGAGCAGCACGAAGGCGAGTTCACACCCGGCTATAGTGTTAGTGTTGGATACTACGCCCAAAATCAGAGTGATGAGTTAGATGGTAGTAAGACTGTTTTTGAAACTATCGATGACGAAGCAGTGGGAGACATACGCAAGAGTGTGCGTTCTATGTTGGGGGCTTTCCTATTCAGCGGTGATGACGTGGATAAGAAAGTGAAGGTATTGAGCGGTGGTGAAAAGGCACGTCTTGCGCTATGCAAACTCTTGTTGCAACCGTATAATTTTTTAGTACTTGATGAACCAACCAATCACTTGGATTTGGCTTCCAAAGAAGTGCTTAAGCAAGCTCTTATGCGATATGACGGCACCTTGTTCGTTGTTAGTCACGACAGGGATTTTTTGCATGGCCTAACAAATACCGTTTATGAAATTAAGCCCGATCGCCTGCGCATATGGCCGGGTGATGTTCTCGATTTCCTCAAGGAAAAGAAAGCCGAAAGCATTGCAATGTTCGAAAAGAATAAGCAAACTGTTGTCATAAAAGCAGCTCCGCAGGAAGTGGATCAAAATCCAGTTTCTCGTGATGAGCAGCGAGAGCGTGAAAAGCAAAAAAAGAAGCTCGAAACACAACTGCAAAAATGCGAACGCGAAATTGAGCGTTTGGAGGCTGAGCTAGCAAGAATGAATGCGGAGATCGCGGAATTGGATTACACCGACGCTGATACTTCCAAGAAAAAACTGGAAGCATACGCTACGCTAAAATCAGATCTCGACGCAACCATGAAACAATGGGAAGAAACCGGCACATTGCTGTCCGGTTTCTGAATTTTCTAACTGTTTATTACCCTTCTTGTCCGTGACAAGCTTTGTATTTCTTGCCACTGCCGCATGGACATGGGTCATTTCTGCCGATTCTAACTTCAGCCTTTATTGGTTCTGCTTTGGGAGGAGGGCCTTGCGGAATTCCTTGCGGAGCTTGCGGAGCATTTTGACCGGAAACGGCAACACGCTGCTGCAGATTCATGCTGTCGGCTTTCTGAGTATTCAGTCGAGCGGGTTCACTTGCTTTCGGCGTGGGCGCTTGTCGCACTTGCCCTTGTTGTCCCTGAGGCAAGCGTGCATGCATTAAGAAACCGGTTAGTTCGCCGTTTACTTTGGCGATGAGGTTCTTGAATAAATGATAGCTCTCGAGTTTGTAAATGAGCAGTGGATCTTTCTGCTCATGCGAAGCAAACTGAACATTACTACGCAGATCATCCATGTCGCGCAGGTGTTCTTTCCAACTTTGATCGATCATTGCCAGTGTGATACCTTTTTCCAATGCATCTACAATTTCGCTGCATTGACTTTGATATGCTTTATCCAAGTTGACCGCGACCTGAATCGTTTTGCGGTCATCGCTAAACGGCACAGCGATGTTGGTGAATCCTTGCGTATTATTTTCAAATACATTTTTAATAACCGGGAATGATTCACGCTTGATTTCTTCTACACGATTCTTATAACGGGCTTCAACTAATTGATATGTTTTCTGCGTGATGTCGTCAATCTTACCTGTGTTGAATTCTTCCTGACTAACAGCGGGGTTGATACCAAACAAGCGCAGCACATCAAGCTTGTAGCCTTCGTAATTCTTGATCGGTTGATTTTGCTCTACAGCGGTTGCTGAGAGGTCATAAAACATGTTGTCAATATCCAGCTTCAGTCGCTCACCGAAAAGTGCGTGTTTTCTTCTCTTATAAATCACTTCGCGTTGAGCGTTCATCACATCGTCATACTCGAGCAGGCGTTTACGAATTCCGAAATTATTTTCTTCTACTTTTTTCTGAGCACGTTCAATGCTTGACGTAATCATGCTATGTTGAATGACTTCTCCTTCTTTCAGTCCCAGTCGATCCATCATTTTTGCAATTCGATCACTTCCAAATAGGCGCATCAAGTCATCTTCAAGTGAAACATAGAATTGAGATGATCCCGGATCTCCTTGTCGACCCGCACGTCCGCGCAGCTGTCGGTCTACTCTTCGTGAATCGTGGCGTTCCGTGCCGATGATTGCCAGACCACCTGCAGCTTTTACTTCAGGAGTAAGCTTAATGTCGGTTCCGCGACCGGCCATATTGGTGGCAATAGTAACCGTGCCTGAGCGGCCTGCCATAGCTACGATATCAGCTTCTTTTTGATGGAGTTTTGCGTTGAGTACCTGATGATCGATGTTGCGCAACTTGAGCATTTTGGAGAGCAATTCACTCACTTCAACGGTGGTTGTACCGACAAGAACAGGCCTGCCCGCAGCGCTCAATTCAGCAATTTCCTCAATGACGGCGTTGTATTTCTCGCGTTTGGTCTTGTACACCTTATCTTCCATGTCTTTGCGGGAAATGGAGCGATTGGTAGGAATAACCATTACATCAAGTTTATAGATGCTCCATAATTCACCCGCTTCCGTCTCGGCTGTTCCGGTCATACCGGCCAGCTTGTGATACATGCGGAAGAAGTTCTGCAAAGTAATGGTCGCATACGTTTGGGTAGCAGCCTCTACACGCACATTTTCTTTCGCTTCAATTGCCTGGTGGAGGCCGTCGGAATAGCGGCGCCCTTCCATAATGCGGCCCGTTTGCTCATCTACAATTTTTACTTTGTTGTCCATGAGAACGTAGTCGACATCCTTTTCGAACAACGCGTATGCTTTCAGAAGCTGATGAATGGTGTGTATGCGCTCGCTCTTAACACTGTATTCACGCATTAAATCGTCTTTCGCCTTCGTTTTCTCTTCGTCCGATTTGCCGCTCGTTTCAATATCGGCCAGTACCGTTCCCAAATCAGGTAAAGAGAAGAACTGATCGTCTTCCATGTTGCGCGAGATCAGTTGAATTCCTTTTTCAGTAAGCTCAATCTGATTGTTTTTTTCATCAATAACAAAGAAGAGTTCAGCATCGACTTTATGCATGTCGCGCTGATTGTCTTGAAGGTATTGTCCTTCTGTTTTGAGAAGTTGCGATTTAATACCTTCCTCGCTCAGGAATTTGATGAGTGCCTTATTTTTAGGCAATGCTCGGTAGGCTCTATACAGCGCAAGTGACCCATCGGTCACATCTTCTTTAGAAGCAGAGCCGGTTTCCGGATTCAGTTTCTTTTTTGCGAGTGTAAGAAAGTCGGTCGACGCAGCTTTTTGTGCATTCATGAGTAATTGCACTTTCGGCTTCAGTGCATCGAACTCCTGATCGTCGCCCTTTGGAGTGGGACCCGAAATGATGAGCGGAGTTCTAGCTTCATCGATGAGCACGCTATCAACCTCATCGACAATCGCGAAGTGATGCTTTCTCTGCACGAGTTGTGCTGCCTCGACAGCCATGTTATCGCGCAGGTAATCGAAGCCAAATTCGTTGTTGGTGCCGAAGGTGATGTGAGCTTGGTAGGCGTTGCGGCGCGCAGCGCTGTTGGGTTGGTGCTTATCGATGCAGTCGACAGACAGACCATGGAATTCATAGAGCGGGCCCATCCATTCGGAGTCACGCTTGGCGAGATAGTCATTGACGGTAACCACATGCACGCCTCTTCCGGCCAATGCGTTGAGAAATACAGGAAGAGTTGCAACGAGGGTTTTACCTTCACCGGTGGCCATTTCGGCCACTTTACCTCGGTGAAGCGCAATTCCACCAATCAACTGCACGTCGTAGTGAACCATATCCCACGTAGTGCGATTTCCTGCGGCAATCCAGTTGTTTTTCCAGATAGCGGTATTGCCTTCAATGGTGACATAGTCTTTGGAGCTGATGGTAGCCAACTGACGATCGAATTCACTTGCGGTGAGTCGTAGCTCAGCATTTTCCTTCAGTCGTCGTGCAGTCTCACGAACGATTGCAAATGCTTCCGGCAGGATTTCGCTAAGCACCTCTTCGATTTGTTTGTCGGCTTCTTTTTCGAGCTTATCGATTTCAGCGAAGATGGTTTCTTTCTGCTCTAGTTCCGTTCCCGGAAGGGCTTCAGCCTGAATCTTCAGATTGGATATTTCAGCTTCCTTCGCAGTGATGCGAGATTTGATGAGTTGCTTAAGGTTTTCCGCTCTGCTGCGCAGTTCATCGTGAGAAATGGACGTTAGATTTTGACCGATTTGTTTTACTTGTTCCACAATCGGGTTGATGTCCTTGAGGTCTTCTTGGGATTTGTCGCCGAGAATTTTCTTCAGGATTTTATTAATAGTACCAATCATAATAAAGGATATAGGCGGTTCTAAAAGAACGGACGCAAATTTAGTGTTCTGCGGCCCGCGCCGAAGGGAAAAATAGTGCCATCGACAGGTAAACTGACAGGCTGTCGGGCGTTGGTCCGATTTGCTGTTTAAGTCTTGAAAATCATAGATGGGGCTTGTCATGTTAAAAAGTAAAGCCCGTTGTCAATTGTTTCTTTTTGACTTTACAGGGAATTTGGGTAACCTTTGGCAACATCGAACCGGAAGAATGCCAACCAGCCTAACTGATTGATTTTCGAAGGAAAAGATAGCTAAAGTATTTTACCTTTTACGTTAACCGAACAAAACTCCTTCTATGGAATCAATGGCTGATATCGCATTACAAGAAAACATGTCTCTGCACACAGAGGAACCTATTCTCAAAGAAAATCCGGATCGATTTGTATTATTTCCTATCGCACACCACGACATCTGGCACTTCTATAAAAAGAGTCAGGCGAACTTCTGGACTGCCGAGGAAATAGATTTGGAAGCAGATCTGGTTGACTGGAACACCAAGCTCACGAATGATGAGCGTCATTTCATCAAGCACGTGTTGGCGTTTTTCGCTGCAAGCGATGGAATCGTAAATGAGAATTTAGCAGAGAATTTTGTACGTGAGGTACAGTATACGGAAGCTAAGTTTTTCTATGGTTTTCAAATTATGATGGAGAACATTCACAGTGAAACCTATTCGCTGTTGATCGACACGTATATAAAAGACACGAAGGATAAGAACTACTTATTCAAGGCGATTGATACCTTGGATTGCGTTCGCAAGAAGGCAGATTGGGCGTTGCGTTGGATAAAGAATGGAACATTCGCAGAGCGTTTGGTTGCTTTTGCTGCGGTGGAAGGGATTTTCTTCAGTGGTTCTTTCTGCAGCATTTTCTGGTTGAAGAAGCGTGGGTTGATGCCCGGTTTGACCTTCTCCAACGAGCTCATCAGTCGCGATGAAGGATTGCATTGTGATTTTGCATGCTTGTTATACAACAAGCACATCATCAATAAGCTTTCGAAGCAGCGCATTCAGGAAATTATTACCAATGCCGTAGAGATTGAGAAGGAGTTTATCATTGATGCTTTGCCGGTGAAACTGATTGGAATGAACAGCGATTTGATGGCTCAGTACATCGAGTTT
>JAIYBR010000283.1 GCA_027488435.1 Flavobacteriales bacterium | reverse complement strand
TTTGCTAGTCGGGTCAAGTTGGCCCAACAACGAGTAATAAATGATGGAAGAATCTTCTGCATGGCGGATTGTCCAAATTGCAGAGTCTGCGACTTGTTGCAGTGGTGTGGCATGATGGATATTCAAATCGTTCGCCCAAATAATATCGCCAACCCAGACATCTACAATGGAAAGTGAATCATCCTGGCTGTTATGGATAAACTGCACCTTTGCTGTTTGAGCATGCCCTGAATTGAAGCAAAGCCCGCAAATCAGAAGGGTAAAGCAGATATTTCTGAGGATGCAAATCACGTTGTGAAAATAAACAGGAATCATTCGGACGATTTCACTTAAAAGCACTTGAATTTGATTCGCTCGAAATTTGCCCAAATTGGAAACACAACTGAACTTTTACGGATTGCCCGTTGTTATTTGATTTATAACGATTGACCAAATGCAAGAATTCAGCATAAAAGACCTTGAAAGCTATACCGGCATTAAGGCGCACACCATCCGCATTTGGGAACAGCGATATGGTTTGCTTAAGCCGGAGCGAACAGATTCTAACATCCGAAAGTATTCGGATAGAGAGTTGAAAACGCTTTTGAACGTCAGCTTGCTGAACAACCGAGGGCACAAAATTTCTGAGATTGCCGGAATGTCGGAAGATGAGATGGCTAAGCTTGTAGAGCATTATGCCACCTCCACGCAGAACGATGATACGTTGATTGGCACGCTCAAGCTCGCTATGTTGAACTTTGACGAGACTTTGTTCAACAGTATTGTTGACCTGCGAATTGCCTCTCAGGGTCTGGAACATACGTACCTGAACGTACTTACTCCTTTTATGCACCAAATTGGGGTCATGTGGCTTTCAAATGCCATTTGTCCTGCCCAGGAGCACTTCATTTCCAATCTTATACGTCAGAAATTATACACGCACATCGATAGGATGGGCCCGGATTTGGTGGTTCATCAAAATAAGACCTTCGTGTTGTACTTGCCTGAACTTGAGTTTCACGAGTTGTCTTTGATAATGCTCAATTTCGCTCTGAGGTCACGTGGTTACAGGACAATTTACTTAGGCCAATCGGTTCCTATTGAGGATCTCTACCAAGTTTACCAGCGTATAGGAGAGGTTCAATTCATCTCTCTGTTTACTACACAGCCTGTTTCGGTTTTACTTCCAGGTTACTTGCGAAAACTCGTTGAGCAATTTTCGGGTTCAGAGTGTGAATTTCACCTTACAGGTGGTGTTATTCAGGGAACTAAGTCTCCGGAATTAGGATTAGTCAACATCTACTCAGATCTTGGACAGTTGTTGAACGCTGTGGTTGCTTAAATAAAACAAAACCTCTGTATAAAACGATTAAGGGAGTCAATTGGCTCCCTTTTTTGTTTTCGACTTCAGAAAAATGACTGAATTCGGAACAGTTGAGTTAGGTTTAGGACCATTCGCGTTCTACATGGGTTCTCTTGACGGCGAGCTAAAGTATTGTTTTTGAACGTTATTGATGCGTAACCAAGTTTTTGTTTAATAATTTTAAGAAAAAACTAAACAAAAGTGTTGGATTAAGGTAGGGTTTGTTTAACCTTTGCGATAAACAATTAAACAAAGGTAAAATGAGTACCCTCGAGTTTAATCACTTGCTAATTTCAAACCGCCCAATCATGCGCGGTTTCGCAATCAACTTCACCCGCAATGTTGAGGATGCTGAAGATTTGATCCAAGATACATTTCTGAAAGCATTGAAGTACAAGGACCGTTTTGAAGACGGTACCAACTTCAAAGGATGGTTGTACACCATAATGCGCAACATCTTCTTGAATAACTGCAAGAAGCAGCAATTGGGAAGAAACATCTTCGGTCCATCAGCCGATAGTGTTCCCTACGAACTGGGTTCACAAGCCGAGAACAATATATACCGCCTCATCAACGAGCAAGATATTCGCGTTGCGGTTGGAGCCTTGCGCGAGGAGCTCCGCAGGCCGTTCCAAATGGCGTATGAGGGATACCAGTATGATGAAATCGCCCAGGAAATGGGAATTCCTACCGGAACAATAAAAAGCCGCATATTCAATGCAAGAAAGAAGCTAATGGAAGATTTGAAAGATTTCAATTAGTAGTTTTGGTTAAAGGTTATAGTTAGAAAGGAAAAGGGAGGTCGACGGACCTCCCTTTTTATTTGGATAACGGGGATGAACATCACCGTAGATTTCAGAAAAAAAACCTTGCCTGGTATCAACTCAGTTGTATATTTGCCGCCCGAATAAAAAAGTAAAAGAAGATGAAAAAAGGAATTCACCCGGAAAATTATCGCATGGTTGTTTTCAAAGACATGTCGAACGAATACGCTTTCTTGGGAAAGTCAACTACCAACACGAAAGAGACCATCAAGTGGGAAGACGGCAATGAATATCCTGTTGTGAAGCTTGAAATCACGCACACATCGCATCCATTCTTTACAGGTAAAATGCAATTGGTCGATACTGCAGGTCGTATCGATAAATTCAAGACTCGCTACGCGAAATTCGATAAAAAGAAATAAGATATATCCTTTCAAAACGAAGGCCCTCTGTGAAGAGGGCCTTTTTTTTTGAATTCACATGTACGTGTTTGCAATTGTATTGCACCATAGGTCTGATACTATCTGCTTCCCTTGATTTTTGGAAGCGAGAAACAAGAAACAAGTCTATTAAGTCGGCCCTATGATCAAAACCATTTTCATCTTCTTCAGCTACCTTGCTTTTCTGCTGTTGGGCATATTTACATCTGATACCGTTTTGGTGGAGAATAACACGCCCTCTATGTTGGTTCCGGGTGAGCGCACACTGGTGGAGGTCAACGTTAGAAAGGGCGACGTGCAAGGCTTTTCCAAACTGGAGCTAACACTTCCCGACGGTTTTATAGCAACACCGGGAGATATCAAAGGAGCCTCTTTTACCTTTAGTGGCGACAAGGCCAAGTTCGTTTGGATGAATTTGCCTGAAGAGTCTGTGTTCAAAGTTTCTTATTACCTTGAAAGTGAACCAGGGGTTGAAGGCGCTTATGAAGTAAAGGGATTGTTCTCATATGTGAAAGAGAATATTCGGGAAGACATCTATGTGCCCACTCGCACGATAATGGTCAGGCAGCCGCTCGAGAATCCGCTTTCATTAGAATCCACTTCCAATTTTTTGTTTCGAGTTGAAGAACCCATCGCCGAAATGTCTTGCGAGAGGATTATCGAACGTTTGGCGGATAATGAGTACCTCGTGCGATTGAAAGTGAATAACAATCGAATTTCTGGCTTTGGTAAGATTCTCGAGATACTTCCGGATAACTGCAGCACGAATCGCGATAATGATGGTGGCGCCGTAATTACGCAAGACAACAACTCCATAAAGTTCGTGTGGTTTGAAGTGCCGGTTGCGCCTTCATTCGAAGTTTCCTATCGTGTGTTGTGTATCAGCGATGGAACAGTGCCTGTTATTCGCGGCCAGCTTTCGTATACTGAAAATGGCAATCCATTCACGGTAGATGTTACACAAACACAAACTCCTGCCGATTTAATTCCTGCGCAAACCAATCAAATTGCTGAGAATACGCCGGTGAGCGAAGTTGCTACGGTCAACACTTCCGCAACGTCATCTCAAACAATCAACGAGAATAAAGCTGTTGAGAATACGGCGCAAGTGCCTGAAGTTTCAACTGTCGCGACAACCGAGACAACCCAAAACAACACTGAAGCAACCGTTAAATCAGAACAAACGCCTGAAGCGAATAACAACAATAACGTCAACTCTGTT
>JAIYBR010000259.1 GCA_027488435.1 Flavobacteriales bacterium | reverse complement strand
GATAGTATGCCTGAACATTGGGCAAAACCGTAAAATCGAATGCCAACGATGTCTGTGAAACGTTGCGATAGATTTTGAAACCACTGCCTGAGTTGGCGCAAATGTCTTCTTTACCATCGCAGTTCATGTCGCGCAGCAAAACCCAGTTCCGAAGATTCGGGGGAAAAGCGTCGTTGTATTCTTGCGTGTAGCGATAATTATAGGTTCCGGGTTCAGCCGAAGTATTGATGTAAACAGAAATCTTACCGCCGTTTCTATCGAAAATGAACAAGTCCTTCACGCCGTCCAGATTGGCGTCGAAGGTTGAGATTTGGCAGGAGTTGAGCCCGCCGGCCCAGGGATCAGCATTAAACTGTTCGAATACGGCTACATCAATGTTCGTGTTTCGATAAAAAGATTGGGCACTCATGCACCAACTTAATGAAATCAATACAAGACAGTAGATTACGCGCATAACAGCTTATTTGGCAGCCAATTTAGAGAATTCGATTTGTGTATAAATGAGAACTCTCCTTTGAAAGTGTTGTTTAATGATAAAACCAAATATTCCCTTCGCATCTTTGCGCCCTATGACTCGCCTTATTCTTTGTTTACTTGTAATCATTTGTTCTTATTCACATGCTCAGGCCCAGCCACCGAGGGGCAACAAACAGGGCGGTGGTCCGCGCCAGTCGATGACCGGCAAGGTGTATGGAAAAATCATCGATGCCGACACGAAGAAGCCGGTGGAATATGCTGTCGTTCAAGTATTCAAAGCTGTTTCTGCAGGTGAAGACAGCACAAAGGCTCCTCTTGTTGGCGGGGGAATTTCAGCTGCCAATGGCGACTTTAGTGTGGAAAATGTTCCTGTCGGTGAAAGTCTTACTCTAGCCGTAAACTTCGTAGGATATGGTATTTATCGAAGTAATTTCACTCTAAACGCAGGCCAAGGCATGGGCATGCCTGAGAAAGATCTCGGCAACATCAAACTAGCCGTTAGCAGCACCATGAAAGAAGTCATTATTGATGGTGGTGAAAGTGATTTTAAAATCGAATTCGACAAACGTATATATGATGTTGAGAAAAACCCGATGAACGCAGGAGGCACGGCAGAAGACGTATTGCGAAACATCCCCTCGGTGCAAGTCGATCTCGATGGTAATGTTTCTATGCGCAATGCTGCACCTCAGATTTTTATTGACGGGCGTCCCACTACCTTAACCATCGACCAGATACCGGCAGATGCTATTCAAAAAGTAGAGGTGATTACAAATCCATCAGCGAAATACGATGCAAGTGGCGGTGGTGGCGGTATTGTCAATATAGTGATGAAACATAACCGGGGAATGGGGTATAATGGCAGTTTCCGAATAGGAGCAGACAGTCGGCCAAGAGCCAATATCAGCGGTGACATCAACTTACGTCAGGGAAAATTCAACTTCTTCGCTACGGGAAATTACAATCAGCGAAAGAGCATCAGCAAGGGCTACACCGACCGCGACACGTATTTACTTACTGACACTACTCAACTCAACCAGGTACAAACCTCTACGAATCTGGGCTACTTCATGAGCGGCAAAGTAGGTGTCGATTGGTTTGCCGATAACCGTAATACCCTCACACTCTCCCAGAGTATAACGAAAGGTCAATTCAACCCCCTTGATTCCATCGATGCTCAAACAGATACTCTCGTCGGGGGGATTCAAACAGGAAACAGCAGCTACTTGCGCAACTCAGAGACTAATCGAGAGTTCCAGAATTTGGGAACGAGCTTACTTTATAAGCACTTGTTTGCCAAAGAGGGAACCGATTTGACAGCAGACATCAATGTAAACCTCATTGAAAGTTCATTTCAGGGTGACTACGTCAGCACCTATTCAGATGCTGAGTCTAATATCCAACGTCAATCGGGCGGGGGAAAAATGCAGCTATACACTGCACAAACAGATTATACAAACAAGGTCAATGACCGACTCAAAATTGAAGGTGGATTAAGAGGATCTGTGAGGCATTACGAAAGTATTTACGACAATTATCGATTGAATCAAACAACCCAACAATACGACCAGCTTCCCGGGTTACTTGTCAACTATGAATTCGTTGATCAAGTCTACGCCGCATACGGAACGGTTTCAAAGAACTCGGAGCACTGGAAGTATCAAATTGGCTTGCGCGCTGAAAGCAGCAACTACCTAGGGAAACTGCGCGATACTCCCCTATCCTTCAAAGTACAATACCCCATTAGTCTGTTTCCTTCCTTATACCTCACGCGTGTCATCAGTGAAACGCAAGACGTACAATTGGCGCTTTCCAGAAAGGTGAACAGGCCATCCTTCATGCAGTTAATTCCTTTTGTCGACTATAGCGACAGTTTAAACGTGAGTCGCGGCAACCCGGAGTTAAAGCCGGAGTTTACCCATTTGGCCGAACTCAGTTATCAGAAATCGTATAACAAAAAGAACGTGTTTATTGCAACGGCATATGCTCGCTTCATAACAGATCTTACGATTCGTAATCAGATTACGGAATACAGTCCGATAATGCAGCAAGACATTGTCGTAAACACCTATGACAATGCTTCAAGTAGCACTGCCATGGGGTTAGAATTTGTGAGCAGAAACAGCATTACTTCTTGGTTCGATTTGACATTGAATTTGAATTTATACAATTCAGCTATCGACGGAACGAACATCAGCCCAACCCTGATCAACAATCAATCGAGTTGGTGGACCAAAACGAATGCGATATTCAAGTTACCGAAAGGCTTTACGGTGCAGGCTTTATTCGATTATAGCAGCAGAAAAGCGTTAAGCGTTGGATCAAGTGATCGCGCCGGTGGATTAGAAGGCGGAGGTGGTGGTGGCCGCATGGGCGGTGGCGGTGGCGGTGGCGGAGGTGGCGGTGGTATGTGGGGAGGAACCGATAATACGGTGCAAGGATATGTGTTGCCAACCTATGGTCTGGATCTATCTGTGAAGAAGGATTTCGGTAAGAACAAAAACATGACCTTCACTCTTTCCATGCAAGACGTTTTGCGCACACGCGTTCAATTCACACACAGCGAATCACCCTATTTTGTTCAGGACACCTTCAAGCGACGCGACTGGCGTCTATTCCGTTTTAACTTCAGTTGGAAATTCGGCAAGGTAGACTCATCGCTATTCAAGCGAAAAAACATGAAGCAAAGCGAAGGCGGCATGGAGGGATAGATTGTAAAGGTTAACCACTGCAATCATTAGTTGGACTTTCACTCAGTCTTCAATGCACCACTCTGCGTAGCTAGTGGGGGTCTCTTCCAGCTTCAGTTTAACCAATTCAACTTCCGTGGGCAATGCGCCCAATAGTAAACTGCGGAAATGCATCATAAGATTTTCACATGACGGCTGCACGTTTAGGAGAATTACCTTCTCGAAATTATCGGGAAGAAAACTGTCCTTCGTGTAGGGTGCCTCTTTGTGCAAAACCAATGCGTGGTCGAACTCCGAAAGAATGTGGCGTTGGGTAATGTCCTTGATTTTTCCAAAATCAACAACCAGTCCCTGCTCGGGATGCTCGGGGGTATCGTTGATTTTACCGGCAACAGTAACATGCAGGCGGTAGGTATGTCCGTGGATATTCTTGCAAGGCCCATCATAACCGTATAGGGCGTGGGCCATATCGAAGGTGAATACTTTCGTTACTCTAACTTTCATAATTTTTTTTTTTTTTTTGAAGGTTGAAGGTTGCCCTTACGCCAAAAACTTTCAACTTTCAACTTGCAACTTGCAACTTGCAACTTTCAACTTTCAACTTACAAACTCAAACCACATCATGGTCCATTCATTTCGTGCGCGCGATTCCACGAATATCAAACCAAGGCCCTCAGCACAGGCACGTATTTCGGGTTGATCGCTTTCATAGAAGCCACTGAATAATATACTTGATCCCGGTTTCATACAAGCCACATATGCATGCATGTCCCGTGTTAGGATGTTGCGATTGATGTTAGCCAATATGATATCATAACGCGCATCAGCGGGAATTACCTCTGCCCCACCCCGAATAGTTCGAATGTGCCTGCAACCATTACGTTCAATGTTTTCCAAGGTGTTCTCAAAGGCCCACTCATCGATATCGATAGCATCAATTGCCATTGAACCGCGCATCTCAGCCAATATCGCCAATACTCCGGTTCCGCAACCCATGTCGAGCACTGTCTTACCCCCACAATCCATGGGCAGCATAGCCGAAACAATTAGATGCGTCGTGGCGTGATGGCCTGTGCCAAATGACATCTTGGGTTCAATAGTTATCGTGTATGGATATTGCTTCTCCATTGCATGAAATGGAGCTCGTATCAGGCATTGCTCATCGACTATTATTGGATCGAAGTTACTCTCCCATTGCGCATTCCAGTTTTGATCTACAATCACAACCGTTGTGATATCCAGACGTTGATCCGGAATATCGGCCGTCATCAATCCTTCGAGCAGTTGCGGCGAGAAGTCGGGCTCTTGAATATAGGCTTTCACTCCGTGGTCAGTTTCGACGAAGCTTTCAAATCCGCGTTCTGCAAGCTCTACCACGAGCACTTCTCGCGCAGGCAATAACGGCTGCAAGATGGCCGTGACTTCTACATAGTTCATTGCGCTGCTTGTATAATAGTCGTGAAGTCGGCAGCTTTGAGAGAAGCTCCTCCTACCAGTCCGCCATCGACGTTGGGACATGCGAACAATTCCGCTGCGTTTGCTGCATTAACACTGCCGCCGTATAGAATGGAGATTGAATCAGCTACCGATTGATTAAACTGGTTAGCCACAAAGCTCCGAATGAAAGCGTGCATTTCTTCGGCTTGTGCATTGGAAGCGGTGACGCCTGTGCCAATCGCCCAAACGGGTTCATAAGCAATCACAACTCCGATGATTTGCTCTGCCGACAACTGAAAAAGTGCTTGCTGAATCTGTGAAGAAACCGTGCTGAAATGATTACCGGCATCACGCTCGGCAAGCGTTTCGCCGCAACAGAATAATGGAGTAATGTTATTTTTCAGACAGGCATCTAGCTGCTCACGAATGATCTCGTTGGTCTCGCCATAATACTGGCGGCGCTCGCTGTGTCCGATGATGCAATGTGTTACGCCCATCGATGCCAGCATAGCGGCACTGATTTCACCTGTATATGCACCTAAGTCGTGTTGAGAGCAATTTTGCGCTGATAGAGCTATCGAAGAAGGTAATATACCGCGCAACCCATGAATGTAGAGCGACGAAGGACACACGATAACCTGAACTTCTGTCGGAAATTGATTTCCTTGGTTTGCCAGTGCAGAAGCGAGCTCCTGCGCTTCAGGCCACGACTTGTTCATCTTCCAGTTGCCCGCAACAATTTTTCTCCGCATTTACCTCGAGTTTAGTGCGGCGAAAGTAGTGCGGAAAATAGTTCTCTGTCGCTACCAGTATTCGAGTGTAATGTCGATTATTTTTCTTGGCTCATTCAACGAAAAACAAGTCTCCTCAAAGACAGGCGGCCCGAAAGTATTCAATGCGTTGTTAGATACACCTATTCCCTCCTGAGGGATACCAAATAACCCCGTATCGAGTTGGCCGTTTCCATTTTGATCGTGCATGACAGCAACGGCATAGACACCCGCGGGCAGATTATCAAACACAACACGTTGGTAAGAGCCGGTAGCCTTCACCACAGAATATTTGAAAGCCTTGGATGCATCAGCGGGATAACCCGTTTTGGAGTTAAAAAGTAATAAAGACATATTGCCATCAGCGTTTTCAGCACCGTTGATACGCACCTCAAGAACACATGAGTTCATTGGGCGAAACGATGATAACAACATCGCTACTGTCATTAAAACGACTGAAAGCATGAGTAACTGTGAATGGAATCTCGTCATATCTGCAAACTTACCTGATTTAGAAACACTTGATCGGTGAGGCGGTTCATTCTCATTTTTGGATAGCAATCTGATTTTTTTTTGAGAACCTTCTAAATCAAAAGTTGTTTATGCATCGCGACTAACTATCTTGCGGCCGCTAATTTTGAAACTACCCCACTTACGTTATGAGCGAAAAGGCGAAATTGATACTGGAAGGCAAAGAGTACGAACTTCCTGTGGTGATTGGCACTGAAAACGAGAAGGCCATCGACATCAGCAAACTGCTGGAAACAACCGGATACATTACTCTAGACACCGGTTTCAAAAACACCGGATCTACCAAAAGCGCCATTACCTTTTTGGATGGTGACAATGGTATTCTTTGGTACCGCGGCTATCCGATTGAGCAACTATCCGAATACGCTTCCTTCCTGGAAGTCGCTTACCTTGTTATATACGGTGAGCTTCCGACGCAAAAGGAACTGGATTACTTCCAGCGCAGCATCAGCCACCACACGTTGGTGCACGAAGACATGAAGCGCTTTTATGAAGCATATCCGACAGGCGCTCACCCAATGGGCGTGTTGTCATCGATGATTGCGAGCATGTCGACTTTCTATCCGGGGTCACAAAACCCGAATCGTCCGTTCAAAGATATAGAGTTGACCATGCACCGCCTCATCGCCAAAATGGCGACCCTCGCTGCACAGGCCAACAAGGTGAGCATTGGTCACCCAATCATGTACCCGAAGAACAGCTACAGCTACACACAGAACTTCCTTCACATGATGTTCGCGTTGCCAACTGCCGATTATGAAATTGATCCGGTGGTAGACGATGCCTTGAACAAACTTCTCATTCTGCATGCCGACCACGAGCAAAACTGCTCTACTTCGACTGTGCGTATCGTTGGTTCATCACAATCGAACCTCTACTCTTCTATCTCTGCAGGTATCGCCGCATTGTGGGGACCTCTTCACGGCGGTGCAAACCAAGCGGTAATCGAAATGCTTGAGCGAATCAAGAACGATGGCGGCGACGTGCAGAAGTGGGTCGACAAAGCCAAAGACAAAAACGACTCATTCCGCTTGATGGGCTTTGGTCACCGTGTATACAAGAACTTCGATCCACGTGCGAAGATCATTAAGAAGGCGTGCGACGATGTATTGAACCGTTTGGGTATTCACGACCCTGTGCTTGATATCGCTAAGCAACTTGAAGAAGTGGCTCTGAAAGATCCATACTTCATCGAGCGTAAATTGTACCCGAACGTAGACTTCTACTCAGGTATCATCTACCGTGCTATTGGTATTCCGACCGAAATGTTTACTGTGATGTTCGCCTTAGGCCGTCTGCCGGGCTGGATTGCTCAGTGGAAGGAAATGATTGAACACGGAGAGCCAATCGGACGTCCACGTCAGGTGTATACCGGTTCAACCAAGCGCGACTACGTGCCGATTCCCAAGCGCGGATAATCTTATTTTAAGCCGAATGGACAACGGAAAAGTTACCGTTACCTCTCAGGGAGGTATAGCAACCGTTTCATTTTTTCACCCGCAAAGCAATTCATTGCCAGGAGTGTTGTTGCGTGAGTTGGGAGATACCATCACGCGTGTGAGCAACGATCCTTCTACTGTTGTCCTTGTTTTGCGCAGCGAAGGTGAAAAGGCATTTTGCGCCGGAGCAAGTTTCGATGAGCTCATCGCCATTGAAGACCTGGAAGGCGGCACCCGATTTTTCAGCGGCTTTGCCCATGTCATCAATGCCATGCGCAAAAGCACCAAGCTTATTATAGGACGCATTCACAACAAAGCCGTTGGCGGAGGTGTGGGTTTGGCTTCCAGCGTCGATTATTGCTTTGCCACTGCGCAAGCATCCATAAAACTGAGTGAATTGGCCGTAGGCATTGGCCCTTTTGTGGTTGGACCTGCGGTTCAGCGCAAGATGGGACTTTCGGCCATGTCGCAACTCGCCATCAACGCCACCGAGTGGCAATCGGCTCATTGGGCAAAGGAAAGGGGATTGTACAACGAAGTGTTCGACACCGTTGAAGCGATGGACCAGGCCATCGATGCGCTAGCACAGCGATTGGTCAACTCAAACCCCGAAGCCATGGCCGAATTGAAAACGATCTTCTGGCAAGGCACCGAAAACTGGGATCAATTGCTTGTAGAGCGCGCCGGCATCAGCGGCCGGCTCGTGTTGTCGTATTTCACGCGCAATGCGATTTCGAAATTTAAGAGTAAGTCTTAGAAAGGGTAAGGGGTAAGGGATAAAGTATAAGATCTCAAACCTATATTTGCCCTCTATAGCTTACCCCTTACCCTTTACCCTTTACCCCTTACCCTTTACCCCTTACCCTTTACCCCTTACCCCTTTTACCCTTGCCCCCTTCTCTCAACCGAAAACTTATCGAAGTCTGTTACACACCCGGGCAGTACCACCTCTATCAGGAGGATTTTGATATTGTAGTGGTAATTGATGTGTTGAGGGCTACAAGCGCGATAACCACTGCGTTACATTATGGTGTGGATCGAATTATTCCCGTTTCCAGTGTAGAGGAAGCCATTGATTACAAGAAGAAGGGATTCATTGTTGGGGCCGAGCGCGATGGTCAGGTTGTGGAAGGATTTGAATTTGGAAATAGTCCTTATGCGTACATGGATCCTTCAATGCAAGGAAAGACCGTTGTGCTTACCACCACAAATGGAACTAAAGCTATACAGATTGCGTCGCAGCGCAAAACAGTTGTGATCGGTTGTCTCAACAATCTTGACATTCTTTGCTCGTGGTTAGCCGAGCAACATAAGAACACGCTCATTTTGGCCTCCGGCTGGAAGGATAAAGTAAACCTGGAAGACACGATTTGCGGTGGCGCCATAGCCGACATCCTCATCGAGTCGCGCAAGTTCCAGTCGGCGGAAGACAGTACGGTGGCCGCTATGATTATGTATCGTTCGGCGCGCCAACATCTATGGAGTTTCTTGCGTGCATCTTCACACCGACGTCGACTTATCAAATTGAATATTCAGCGCGATGTCAAGTACTGCCTGACGGCCAACACAGTGCCATGCATTCCAATACTTGAAAATGGCGTACTTGTTAAATTACAATATGAGCCTAAGGAATGGCTATTGGCAGAATCACTGGCGCATTAAATTAGCCGCATGCGCCATTTCCTAATTTCCTTTTTTTTATTGACCGTTGCGCTGTTAGCCAGTTCATATAAACCACACGTTTGCGTACTGGACACCAATACATGGGGCTTCTTCGGACACAAGAAAATCAATGAACTGGCTATTTACACGCTTCCCGAAGAATTGTTCGGATTCTATAAGTCGAACATGGACTACCTGATTGATCATTCGGTTGATCCGGATAAGCGCCGATACAGTGTGAAGGGAGAAGCGGAATGTCATTACATCGACTTGGATCGCTATATCACTGCCGATTCACCTAATCCATTTGACAATGTGCCGCGCCGATGGGACGATGCCGTGGCCAAGTTTTCAGAAGACACCTTGAGAGCGCATGGCATTGTGCCCTGGAATATATATCTCGTTCAGCAACGACTCACTGCGGCTTTCCGTAATGAAGACATCACTCGTATACTCCGACTCTCGGCTGAGATTGGGCATTACATTGGTGATGCACACGTGCCACTGCACACCACCAGCAATTACAACGGACAGAAAACCGGACAGCGGGGCATTCATGGCTTTTGGGAAAGCCGCATACCGGAACTGTACTTCAACGATTACGATTTTTTTGTGGGCAAGGCCAATTACATCAAGGCTCCGCAGAATTTCATCTGGGAACGCCTAGAAGAAAGCTTCGCTGCTGTTGACTCTGTTTTGAGTTTCGAGCGCAACCTGACTGCCAGCTTCGGAGAAGAGAAGAAGTATTCGTATGAAACACGCGGACAGGTGAACATGAAGGTTTACTCGCAAGAGTTCAGCAGAGCATACAGCAATATGCTCGACGGACAGATTGAGCGCCGCATGAAGTCGGCGGTTATTTCGAT
>JAIYBR010000078.1 GCA_027488435.1 Flavobacteriales bacterium | reverse complement strand
GTCGCTATACAGTCAACTTTTGAAAAATTAAAGTCTTCCTTCGATGAAACGCAGGAAGACATTCATCTAAGTATCATCAAATACCATGACTACGACCACAAGAGTCATATTGAGCTAATTAATGAAAACCCTTGGTCTCTTGGTTCCTCTGGGAGCACCATCAATCCTCAAATTTTTAAAAGGACGAGTTTTGATTATGAGCGCGAATTGCGCGCGATCTACATCGATATGCCAATAGAGTACGATCTAGAGAAAGTTAAGAAACGTAATCTCGGGAATGGCAAATCAATAAAAGTGAATCTCGAAACGTTAATTGAAAAAATATACATTGCTCCGAAGGCAGATCCTTGGTTCAAAGATTTGGTTATCTCCGTCACTGCAAAATATTCTTTATCGAAGCCAATAGAAAAATCTGAACTTTACAATCGACCATGCTTAAAGTGAGATGGCCCATCCCATAACAGCACCTACCCGCAATTGGCGCTTCTGTGGTTTATTGAAGATTTGTGCTGGAATAAAGTTCAGTGATATATTTGAAAAGTAGTGCCAGAGGTCGCCAACAGCTGGTAGTTGCAAAACGTTAGACTCATAAATACTTCGTTTCTAAAATGACATTCAATACTTCCCCCTCTCTGGTATCACGTGCCTTACGCCTCCTTTTGGATTCTGCATATCACCTTTGCGTCGTGGAATGAGATGAACATGAAGGTGGAAAATGGACTGGCCGGCGTCTTCCCCTTGGTTGATGCCAATATTGAAGCCTGAGATGGTTGGGTCTTTCTCAAGAAGAGCGGAGCGCTGTTGTTGAATAAGTTGCTGGATGGCATTTAACTCGGCCTGTGTAATGTCGAAGTACGATTCGAAATGCCGCTTGGGGATGATGAGCGTGTGCCCTTCCGTAACGGGGTACTTATCATAAAAGGCAAGAGCCAAGTTGTTTTCTCGGATGACGCCCCGGTCGATGCCACAGAACAGGCAATATTCTTCCTTTTTATCGAATAGGCTAGGGCGGCCTCTAAAATCAGTGTCGTCGGTGTCGCGTTTGGCGGAATTGCATTGGTAGCATAGCGCCTGGTAGTTGTGTAGAGCATCTTCACCACCCCAGTTTTTCGGGACAATATGATCTACCTCCAACGCTCGTACCTCCGACGAAATGCCGCATAGCTCACAACGGTTATGAGCGCGCTCGAGCACCTGATAACGAATGCTCCCATCGATGGGTTTACGGTTGCGCCGGCGATGGTCCCAAATGTCCATACCGCGTTTGGTCATGTATTCTTCAATAAGCTGCTCGCAAATGGCAATTATTTCAGCCTGTTCTTCGGGCGTGTAGGATTCGAAATCGGGCAGATGATAGGACTTCTTATCCTTCGTTACAACCTTGTTCTTCCGAAGCACAACTCCCACCATCTGGTCCACGCGAAGCATGTAATACTCAATCTGACTTTCATCGTGCTGCACCAAATCCTTGGCTATGGCTTGCGTATCTGCGGCACCTCCATTGAGCAACAATCGGCGTATCATGACGGGCTGATACACATGGCTCATGCGCATTTTGGTGGTTAGGTAGGCTTTTAATTCACTTGGGGTCATCCGGTAATGTAATCGTTCCGAGTTAACTCAATCGTGTAGCGAATTTCCTTTATAAGCTATAATAATATGCACGCATTTTATCAGCCATCAACTTGCGTCTTTCTTTTAAAAAGTCATCATATCCATCAACGGTAATATCAAAAATATTCTCGGGGATACAATGAGTCTTTAAATTGCTTAATAGCTCATCATATTGATTAATCGCCCCATATTTCAGCTTGCCTCCGGTGCTTTGATGCTTCAGTTCATTGAAGTAGACATCTGGAGCTTTGGCGCCAATTGCGATGTTGATCTCCTGTTGCATGAGCACATAGTTGGCTATCTGATTGTAATCTCCTCGCGATTTATTATTGGTCTTTAAAAACTTCTTTGGAAATAAATGGTGCACATCGCCTTTATAGAGTATGATATCAGCTACGGTTATATCGCGTGAAAGGAAGCCACGATCTTGACCTTTTACTTGTGCAGCTTGGAAAACATGAAACGCCGGACTGCTGGCAACTGATGTGTCAAGGCGCTGAATGAGTCCAAAATTCCAGAATGAATCCGAAAGTTCGGATTGCTCAACAGACGCCATATAATCGCTGAATGACTTATTAGCCATTTGGCGAATATCATAGTCAAATGTGCTTTCAGGTGACCCACCATACCTGCCCGTTAAGATGGAAAAAACAAACCACCGCGATACGAGTCTACCTATTTCACCTTGAGGAACGCCTTCCTCCCGAAGCTTGAGATAAATAATATATGCAAAAGCGAGAGCGTTTTTGGATCGAATCAATTCGGGCGATATGAAACCGGCTGAACGGATAATCATGACAAACTTTTTGTAATAATCCTCCTTCATGAATCGCAGTGCAGATGATTTCATGCGCAGGAAAGTGTCTGCCGCAATTGTCTCTTCAAATTCTCGTGTTTCGAAATTTCTTCCCGAAAGCAAGCTTACGAGATCGGCCATTTTTCCGCGTGCAAATTCTGACGTAAAAACAACACGTAGCATATCGGTGTAGCTTGGGTCATATAAGTCGTCCTTTTCATCTTTCAACCACGTCATGGCTCTGAAATACTCTGTAGAGGCAAATTCTTTATCATGATCCCTAACGTGCTCATAGAATTGCGGTGCAACTGCTAAATGGCAGAAGTAGTCAATTGCCTTTCGCAGATTGGGCCCCTCAAGTTTTTCATTGGATGCAATTTTACTCATGGCGAAATCGGCTTGTGAGAGCACAACTCCTTGAGAATTGATGCGAATAAAAATCTCAGTTACTGTTTCAATATCGAGGTCGTGGGCCAAGTCAATTGTTCCCACTTGTTTATGTTGAATAGCTAAGAGGTCACTAATACTTCGCTCTACAATGGCGGCATCAACATCAGGATTTAACTCCAAATAGTTGCGGACGATCTGAATAATACTTCCGGAATTCATTACTTCAGATATATCCGGAATCCATGATTTATCCTTCAGAATGGCAGGGTTTTGTACCTCAAACGCTTCCGTTTTTGGATTGAATGCAATACGAATACGCACCCGGTCATATTCCTTATTGACAACATAGACTCCTAGAATTGCTGCCTTGAGTGCGGT
>JAIYBR010000237.1 GCA_027488435.1 Flavobacteriales bacterium | reverse complement strand
ATTGGAAATGTGTCAGGAAGCGAAAAAGCAAATGGCCAATCCGAAGAACTACACCATTACAAACGTAGGTCCGGCCCTGAATACAGCTTCCAATGAATACAGCCCGGTGCTTTCTCTCGATGAAAGCCAGCTCTTCTTTACCAGCCCGCGTATTCGACCTGATTCATCTAACAGCAAAATCATCGACTTTGTCACTATGCAATACAAAGACGATATCTATGCAACATTCAAAAACGAGGAGGGTGTTTGGATGGAGCCCGAATTGCTTAACCTTAACACCGATGCACATGATGCTGCGATCAGTGTGTCGCCCGATGGTCAGACGCTATTTATTTACCGGGATAACTTTGGAGATGGGCAGTTGTTGGAGAGCACACTCATCGGGGAAACCTGGAGTGAGCCGATTTTGCTGGGATCCGACATCAATACGGCTGCATGGGAAACTCACGCTACCGTTTCAGCCGATGGTAACACGCTACTCTTTGTGAGCGATCGTGTAGGTGGTGTTGGCAAACGTGATATCTATCGCTGCGTGAAACTCCCTAACGGTGAATGGTCGCGAGCACTCAACATAGGTACACAAGTGAACACAATCTATGATGAAGATGCTCCTTTCTTGGCAGCAGATGGCAAGACACTCTACTTCGCATCACGCGGCCACAACACGATGGGTGGATTTGATATCTACTTCTCGAAATTGGGCCAGGATGGAGAGTGGGGTACTCCTGTCTCATTAGGCTATCCGGTCAATACGGTTGATGACGACGTGTTCTTCGTGCCCATGGCCGACGGACGTCGCGCTTACTATTCGTCTTCTAAAGACGGTGGTTATGGTTTGAAGGATATTTATCTCGTCGACATGCCCGACATCACCGAGGAAACGCAGCTCGCTGTGTTGAAGGGATATGTCATTACTCCAGAAGGTGAAGAGTTGCCAGACGATTTGCGTATCATCGTGAAGAATGACAAGAATGCAGAAGTATCTGAGTATCGCCCGCGTAAACGCGATGGTGGTTACCTAGCGGTCTTGAATCCATGTACCAGCTATCATATCGAATACTACAAGGGTAAAGAGAAAATCAAGGACGATGATATCAACGTTCCTTGTGAAGCTGCATTCCAGGAAATTGAACGTGAAGTATTCCTCGTACCTGTCAATCTTACCAAAGAGCAGCCGGCTGAAACCCCAGCCGTTATTGACGGAGATAAAAAGGGAAGTGTCAAGCCCGGTGATAAAAAGACAGATGCGAAAGGGGCAGCTAAGCCAGTCGTTGAAAAGCCTGAAATAAACGATGCTAAAGGTCAGGCAGGAAAAGCCTTGACCACGGAGCAAGAAACATTCAATGGTAAGATAGATGAGCCTGCGCCTACGGCTACACCTGAAGGACAGTCGAAGGATCCGTTAGATATCAAGTTTAACAAAAAGGACCCTATCGGTCGTCAATTCATTCCGGAGAAGGGCTTCGCTCAATATGCGCACTACTTTGTGTATGGCTCGCATACTTTGATGAAGGATGAAATGGATTTCGCCTACTTCGTGCGCGATATCGACGCCATTATCAAAGCTGGCAAGAAGCCCGTTATTGTAATTGAAGCATCAGCTTCGAAGGTTCCATCGGTGAAGTATAAATCGAATGATGAGCTTGTTCAACTTCGATTTGACACCGCTCATGATATAGTGCGAGCGGCGCTGAAAACCTATGGTCGTGAAGAAGGAAAGGACTATTCTTTCGGCAATGGTACGAAAGCCGTTCAGGGAAAGGAATATGAGAACGACTCTAAAAAGAACAGACTGTTATACGAGCAGTTCCAATACGTGAAGGTACGCGTGCAGGGATAACATTGCCCTTGTCTTCATCGCATTAGCTCAATAGCCCATGGCTTCAGCCATGGGAAAAAAATGAACCCCTCTGACACACACACGTCAGAGGGGTTTTTGTTTCTCTCGCTCTCGCATCGCACTCTAAGTTTATATCCTACCTTCGCTCGCCTGAATTGAATCAAACACGAAATGAAACTCAACCTCAAAAGACCACTGGCATTTTTCGATCTCGAAACAACCGGTACCGATATCGCCAAAGACCGCATCGTAGAAATTGCAATCGTGAAAATTATGCCTGATGGGCAGGTGACAATGATGCCGGCACAACGCGGAAGGGAGCACCGCTTGTTAATCAATCCGACCATACCGATTCCAATTGAGTCTTCTCTGGTGCATGGCGTTTATGATGCCGATGTAGCGAATGCGCCAACGTTCAAGGAGCTTGCACCGAAACTATTCAAATTCATTTTCGACTGCGATTTGGGCGGGTTCAATTCAAACCGTTTTGATATTCCAATGCTTGCAGAAGAATTTCTCCGTGCCGATATTGACTTTAATGTGGAAGGTAGAAATCTCGTCGATGTGCAAGTTATTTTCCATCTTATGGAGCAGCGCAACCTGAAGGCGGCCTACAAGTTCTATTGCGACAAGCAACTCGATGATGCGCACGAAGCGCTTCCGGACACCCTCGCTACTGTAGAGGTTTTTGAAGCCATGTTGGATCGATATGCGCATGTTGAATTGACCGATGAGCAAGGGCAAGTGTATCACCCTGTACAAAACGATATGGAAGTCATTCACAAATTGAGTGAGCGCAAGAAGAAGGCGGATTTTGCAGGTCATATTGTTTTCAATGAAAAGGATCAACCTGTTTTCAATTTTGGGAAATACAAGAACATGCAAGTGCAAGAAGTTCTCGGTAAAGACTTGGGATATTTCAGTTGGATGATGAATGCGGACTTTCCGTTATATACCAAAAAAGTATTGAAGGAAATTCGCGATACGATGCGTTAGTCAACATGGCAGCTCAAGGAAAGCATATCACGATTGTTGTATCCAACGATTTGCAACACGACCAACGGGTTGCTAAGGTATGTGCAACGCTGCTCGACATGGGTTTTCGCATTACGCTCGTAGGGCGTTTGTTGCCGGGCAGCAAGTCGTTTGAACGGCCTTACGAAATACGACGTTTTAGATTGCCCTTTCGCACCGGTGCATTCTTTTACGCAGCTCTGAACGTTCGGCTTTTTTTCTATCTCTTATTTAAGCGCACCGACATTATCGTAGCCAACGATTTAGACACACTGCTACCGGCATTCTTGATTGCTCGCATGAAGGGTAAGGAATTGGTTTATGATAGTCATGAGTATTTTACCGAAGCCGAAGGCCTTACAAATAGGCCTTTTCCCAAGAAGATATGGCTCTCCATTGAGGGCTTCATCTTTCCAAGGCTTCAGCATGTTATCACTGTCAATGAAACGATAGCCGGTATTTATCGAGCGCTCTATCAGGTGCCGGTACATGTCGTTCGGAATGTGCCGATGTTACGTAACGAACACGTACAGGCAACTCGCGAAGAGTTTGGTTTGCCTATCGATAAGCGAATTATTCTTTTGCAAGGTGCCTACATCGATCCGGATCGTGGCGGCATGGAGTTGGCGCAAAGCATGGAGTATCTCGACGGATCGTT
>JAIYBR010000126.1 GCA_027488435.1 Flavobacteriales bacterium | reverse complement strand
CCGAGTGGAGGTTTAACGGCAGATGCAGGAGGAAGTCCTTCATCTACTTCGCTTACGGAAGTTATTGAGACGGGGTGCTCACTGATCAATTACACGGGACATGGTGCTCACACACTCATTGTGACAGGAAGCTACACCAACGCACAGATTAATCAGTTGCAGAATAATGGTCGCTATCCTTATTTCATTGTTGTGGGTTGCTGCACGGGCGATTATGATGATGACGATGATACAGGCGATACGTTTGGCGAAGCATGGATTAAAAGTCCGTCAGCAACTAATCTGACCGGCGGAATCGGAGGAGCCTTTAGTTCAGTTTATCAAAGTTGGGCACCACCGATGGAAGCTCAAGACGAGATGAATAAGATAATCGCCAACTCAGCGAACCTTGAAACGCGACATACCATTGGGAGCATTCATTACCATGGTTGCTCGAGCATGAGCGATGCATATGGAGTGAATGGAGACGAGATGACCGACACATGGATTCTCATGGCCGATCCATCGGTTCAACTAAGAACGGCTATGCCCGAGGCACTCGTCGCGTCACATCCCACCGGTGTAAGCATGGGTATTTCCAGTATGAGTGTTTTTTGTAATACGCAAGATGCGATTGTCTGCGCTTCGATGAACGGCGAAATACTCGACGCGCAGCCCGTTAGCGGTGGACAGGTCATTCTCAATTTCAGTCCGGTAACAAGTCCCGGAAACATTTTGATTACCGCTACTTCGTTCAATACAATTCCTTATCAAGGAACGATAAACGTAACTCCTGCTGCAGGTCCCTATGTTGTAGGAAGTGTCGCCGGCTTGAATGATTCGACCGGAAACGCCAACGGAATGGCCGATTACAACGAGCAAATAGGTATTGACTTAACGGCCGAAAACATCGGTGTGGAAAATGCAACCGGCGTAACTGCTTCCATTACCTGCAATAATGACGCAGTAGTTATTGATGATTCAACGCACGATTTGGGAACTTTAAATGCCGGTATTCAGACCGATTTCGTCAATGCTTTTTCATTTCATCTGAACGGCTTTGTGCCCGATCAAACAGTGGTGATTTTTGAAGTGACGTATTCCGATGTAAGTGGCAACACATGGACAAATTATTTATCTATTACCATCCAAGCTCCTCAGTTCAACTGCATCGAATCATGGACAATTGACGACTCGCAGGGAAATAACAATGGACGCATAGATGCAGGCGAGACCGTGCAGCTTTCTGCTGTTGTTTCAAACAGCGGACACGCAGCTACCGGATCGTATGTGGTTGTAGAATTAACCTCGGTTTCATCTGCGATTACCATCGCTAATTCCATCTTGAATTTGGGGAATATGCAACCAGGTCAATCAGAAAATGTTTCGTTTGAAGTGAGCATGGCTGCCGGAGCAACAGGATCGATTGCGCTTGATATGATGCTTGCCATTTCTGCAGGATTCTATGGCAATGAATGCAGCCAAGTGTTTATCGCGAATCAAGCAATGGAGGGTTGGGAGACAGGCACCGATGAAAACTACAGCTGGGTGTCAACCGGCGACGCTACCTGGTTTGTTACAGGTACGTATGCATATGAAGGAGATTACAGCATGCAGAGTGGTGACATTGGCAATAACGATGTGACTAACCTCGACTTGGTTGTGAATTGTCCTGCTCAGTTTACGCTATCGTTCGCCTTAAAAACAAGTACAGAGGCAGACTATGATTTCCTCACTTTCTTCGTCGATAATGTGGAGGTAGGTTCGTGGAGTGGAGAAAATGATTGGACTGAGGTAAGTTATGTTCTCACTGCGGGAAGCCACACCTTGCGTTGGACGTATGAGAAAGATTTCATCGTCACATCCGGAATGGATGCTTGCTGGATTGATAATATAGTGCTACCGGGTGGTGCTCTTGTTGCTGTTGAAGACTTGGATTCACATGCTGGTGTAACAGGAGTTTTCCCAAATCCGTGTGATCAAACGTTTACGCTTGGCATGCAGAGTGCTCAATCGATCAGCGTTCAAGTACGTGTTTTAAATTACACGGGAGCTGTGGTCGAAGAAAGATTGTTACAACTTACATCCGGACAGAATTACTTCAGTTTCGAAAGCGAACGTTGGGCCGCCGGTCTGTACACCCTTCAGATTTATACTCCCGATGCGATGGAGATACTTAAGTTTGTGAAGAAGTAGGTGAAGTTTATTCGTTAGGCGAATAGCACTAATGCGAAAGGCCCGAAGTGAATTCTCGCTCCGGGCCTTTTTCCTATCTAGCTTTCAGTTTAAACGATATGTCTTTCTTTCCCCAGTAGCATGTGAAGGCGCGCGAGTGCTTGAAGCTCCGATTTATTGCGGCCGTTCAGGCTGTCTGCGATTCTGTTCGATGAGTGAAATATGCGATCAATTACATCGTCGGTAAACAGCGTGATGTGCTCTTTAAAATATCGGTTGAAGATGCTATACGCACTCTCGCTGTTGTAATCCTTTTCATTCAAGAAGTCGAAGATTATTTGAATTTGATAGGCAGCATCTGTGCCGTATGCATCTGTGTTGTCATCGATGTTTATCCAGTCTTCTTGAATTACTTGTTGAAGAGCGTCGAGCTCTTGATTGCTGATGCGTCGGTCGGCACTGGCGATGGAGTAGAATAGGTAACCCAACTTCTGATAGAATTTCTGAGTATAGGATTCACGATGAATGGTAGTTTTCATTGTTCAGAGATATTTGCTGAGGAATCTGTTGAAATCATGACGCATTTCGTTGAATAGCTTCTCTGTGTTGATGTATTCATCGCGCATAGAGTCGTGCTCATGAATGGTGGTTCGTTCTAATTGACCATGATGACTATCATAATCGGAGGCAATGTGCAATGCGTGATTTTTGACGTTATGTCGCAACCTCCGCAATTGTTCTTCATGAACATTGAACCGGTTTTGGAACTGCTCTACCTTTCGTTTTAAATCTTGGGAGGTGTTGGCATCTGATACTTCACCTAGTCGCTTTCTCATGATTTTTATCTCGTCATTATAAAATTCAATTCCCCGAAGCCAGGAACTTTTCTCTGAAGTAATGTTCAGCGTAGTTGAGAGAGTTTCTTGTGTCATAGCTTAAATGGTTTATGGTTTTGATAGACAAAGATGAATTTCTCTGACAACCTAAGCTATGAGTCCCGTCAAGGAAAGAGGTGAGTACTATCAGCGAAGACCGAATGTATAGCTCATACGAAATCCGGCGAAGAAATTGAGTGGAGCCGACGGATTATAATATTTGGATCCAAATGCGTCGATATTAAAAAAAGAAGTATAGGATGTGTTGAGCACATTGTTCGCCCCTGCATGAAACGACCATTGAAAAGATTTGTCACTATTGAAGCGATAATGCAGAATGATGTTGGTTAGGCGATACGAAGAAACCCAATCAGTGTTGGTACTTGTTAACGGCATTCGATCTGTCCAGAAATCTTGCGCTGCTATTGAAAATCCTTTCAGTCGTATTTCAATTCCCGAGTTCATTTGAGCCAGCGCAACTCCGGGAATACGATAGCCATCGGCCACAAGGTTATTAATGAGATAATTTGAAAATCGGTGGTTATTTAAACATCCATTGTTCCAAGCCAGTATAGATAATTTGTTTGGAATGATATCGGATTGGTGTTGTAATGACCATTCAATACCTTGTTGTGAAGTGGAACCTGCATTGTGATAACGTTTAAGGTCGCTGCCTGCTATGTTGATAGAATAGGGAAGAATGGCGCCGTTAATATTGAATTGATATGCGGTGATGGAATAGGTGATGTTGACAGGCTTGATGTAATGCTTGATGCCGGTTTCATAAAGAGTTCCGATTTCCGATACGAGGTTCGTATTGTACATGTTGTTTTCCTGATCAATCACTTCGAAAATGGATGGGTTGGCTGTGCCTTCGGAATAACTACCGAAGAGGAATAGACCTTTGACGGGTTGAAGGGAAAAGGTGAAGCGTGGCAGAATTGTCTTTCCCCATGTTGTTGTTGTGTCGAAGATAAAATCGTTGCTGTTGCGGCCTCGCACAAATTGCATATTTTCATTGTAGCTCAATCCTCCATCGAGCATTACGATTTCATTCCAGTTCAGCTCCGTTTGAGCAAATATCATCGACTGCTGGTAGGCGATGTCGTAGTAATATTTGAACGCTTGCGGCTCACCGGCAAGAATAGTTTGTTCTAAAATGGTGTAGGTCTCCATTTGCCATTCGGCACCGGCTTG
>JAIYBR010000271.1 GCA_027488435.1 Flavobacteriales bacterium | reverse complement strand
GAGGAAACTCAGGAGCTATGAACTCCAATCCGCTTACCTTCCTAAACCCGAATGACATTGAAAGTATTGAGGTTCTAAAAGATGCTGCAGCTACCGGGATTTATGGTTCACGCGGTGCGAATGGCGTTATTCTCATTACTACCAAGCGCGGTAAAAAACAGGGTTTGAGTGTTGACCTCAATGTTCGCCTGGGCACATCGCAAGCAGCATCGAAGCCCAATATGATGAACACTGAAGAGTATTTGCAAATGCGTCAGGAAGCATGGGAAAATGACGGAGGAACAGGCTATGTGTGGTTGCCATCCTTGTCGGGAGCTAACGATTCTCCGGCCGTACGCGAACAGAAGTATAAGGAAGCAATGAAAACCAATACCGATTGGTTCGACGAATTGACGGGTGTTGGCATCAAACAGGCCTACAACATTGGTATCAATTACGTAGTGAAAAACGCTAAGTTGTATGCAAGCTTGAGTCATGACGATAATGGTTCGTACATCATTGGCAATAGATTCGTACGCAACAGCGCACGCCTCAACACCGACTTCAACCTCGGTAAAAAAGTGATTTATAGCGTAGGTGGTTCGTTTACCCAAAGTGTCAACAATCGAGTTGATGCTGCATGGAGCGGTGGTATCGGAGAGGCTATGTCGAACGCCCTACCCTACTACCCGGTTTATGACACCACGGGCAACTTCTTCATGTGGAATGGTGGCTACACCAACCCTGTGGCCTACCGCGAACAACGTCAATGGGTAAACCTCGAGAAGCGTGTTTTGACAAACCAATCGATAACCTTGCTCCTCAACGATAATTGGTCATTGCGCGGAACCAGCTCAATCGATTACCTCGATCAGGTTGAGATGAAATTCATTCCTATTGGAACGAATGCCGGCGCTCAACAGAATTACGCAGAAAAATTCCCGAGCTGGATTACCAACTGGAACTCAAACGGAACCGTGAACTACAATCGCACATTCAAAGACAAGCACCGTGTAAGCGCCTTAGTTGGAAGCGAAGTTCAAAGCTCAATCACACAAGGATATTCGCAGGTGAAATACCCCGGATTAGCTGCCCTGCCTACATCCTATGAAGTCGCTTCCGATACAATTAAACCGCAATACGGTAACTCGTATTCAGAAATTACAACCTTCGTCAGCTTCTTCGGACGTGTGAACTACTCTTTTGCCGACAAGTACTTCTTCCAATTGGTATCACGCGCCGATGCATCTTCAAAGTTTGGTACCAATAGTAAGTGGGGTAATTTCCCATCGGCTTCGATAGGCTGGATTATCAGCGAGGAAAATTTCATGAAAGACAGTAAGGTCTTCAACTTCCTTAAACTGCGAGGAAGCTGGGGTATAACCGGAAATGCCGATATTCCGCGCACGGCTCAATATGAAACCTGGGCGCTGGGTGCACAAGGATACAATGGAAGTAACATCCGCTATCAAACCCAATTAGGCAATCCGGACTTGAAGTGGGAGACATCACAAATCATTGATGCGTCGCTCGAATATGGATTGTGGAACGACCGCTTTCATGGAACCATTTCCGCATACAGCAAACGGACACAAGATGTGCTGCTTCAGTATAATGTGCAAACGAGCACCGGCTTCTCAAATATCTGGGCCAATGCAGGCGAAATTCTCAACCAAGGACTGGAGTTCAGCATCAAGACAAACAATCTCAGCCCTGAATCTAAACTGCAATGGGTAACTGACTTCAACATTTCACGCAACATGAATGAGGTGATCAGTATTGGTGAGTTTACTCCCGATGCTTTGAGCGGCGGAACAAACGATTCGCGCGTTCAGATTGGACGGCCTGTTGGCTCTTACTTCCTTGTTCCGTTCGCCGGCATCGACCCGGCCAACGGAAAACCGATGTATTACGACCTGCAAGGGAACATCACCTACACCTACGACTTAAACAATCGTCAATATGCAGGAGCCGGACTTCCGAAAGGATATGGCGGTATCACCAACACGTTTACTTTAAAAGGATGGTCATTGAGTATTTTCATGACGTACAGCTTAGGTTCTCAAATTTTCGACTCGTCGGGTAAACGCCAACTCGGAGTAACAACCGACTGGAACATGCGCACCGACAAATTCGATCGCTGGCAAGCCCCGGGCGACGACGCACAATATCCCCGTCAAACGCTACAGGAAACAACATACGGCCTTCAGTCGGGAAACCCATGGTGGAACACTACTCTCTTCATCTACGATGCCGATTATTTGCGTTTGAAAAACATCAGCTTGAGCTATAACTTCAAACTGAAGGAAAGCAGTCCGCTTCGCAACCTGAGCGTGCAGGTAGCCGCTTCCAACCTATTCGTCTTTACCAACTTCGTAGGTCTCGACCCGGAGCTGGTGCGCGACTTCGAAAACCCGCAAGACAGAAACTTGAGCCCGAACACGACCTACCTCACGCCGCCTCAGGAGAAGAGCTATTTCGTAACCATCAATGCCAACTTCTAAACCAACCAAGCACATGAAAAAAATCTTCATACTCGCATTCTGCTTTACTCTTCCGTTGGTTTCCTGCAAGAAATGGCTTGATCAGCCACCGCAAGGCAATCTGCGCGAAGACCTCTTCAATACAGCTGAAGACGCTCAAGAAACGCTAAACAGCTGCTACGACGCATTAGCCAATTTGTATGACGGCCGTATCCAGGGAATCTCTGAGTTATTAAGCGATAATCTCGTACAACCGAACAGCAACAACGACTTGCGATCGGTGTATGCACGTCAGACTACCTTCTTCAACGGAACTACCAATAAGGTGTACCAAGATTTGTATACCGTTGTTTGGCGTTGCAATACGCTCCTCGATAACATAGATGTCATAACCGATCTGGATG
>JAIYBR010000106.1 GCA_027488435.1 Flavobacteriales bacterium | reverse complement strand
TATTTTCCCTACCCCTCAGCGTACCTCTACATACGTGCTTATAAGCTCGCTCAATGGCTGCGAAAAACGAGATAGTGTAACTATGGAAGTGGACTGCATATATGTCTACGCTCCATCCGCCATCACACCCGATGGTGACGGCGTTAATGACGTTTTCCGGGTTTATGCCAATGGACTGACAAAGTACGTGCTTCGCATCTTCAACCGATATGGACAGTTGGTTTGGGAATCGCAAGACCCAGACGATGTGTGGACAGGTGGTATTTCGGAAGCGTACTATGTTCCCAATGGGGTTTACACCTGGCAAATTGAAGCCCTTGATATCAACCAACAAGAAGCCTTATCCAAATCGAATAACAAAGGAAGCATCCTGGTCATTCGCTGATGAAGCAATCAGCCAACAGGCTGAAGACTGCAAATAGAACAATCTTGGCTCAAGAAGCAGTTTATGCGAAGTTCTGCATATCGACCAACTTCTTATATACTCCGTTGGCATTCATCAGCTCTTCGTGGGTGCCTTGCTCAGCAATCGTTCCCGCTTGAATTACAATAATCTTATCGGCCTTTTTTATCGTGCTCAATCTATGAGCTATGACCAATGAGGTGCGGTTCTCCATGAGTTTATAGATGGCCTCTTGCACAAGCTGCTCGCTTTGGGTATCGAGCGCAGATGTGGCCTCATCCAATATAAGAATCGGCGGGTTTTTGTAGAGTGCTCGAGCTATGGCAATGCGTTGCTTTTGTCCGCCGCTTAGTTTATTACCTCCATCGCCAACCTTATAATCGTATTGCTCTGGATTTGTAAGAATGAACTCTTCAGCGTTGGCCATGCGAGCGCTCTCAGCCATGCGATATTCATCCATTACACCTTCATTACCAAGTGCAATATTGTTCTTGATCGAATCATTGAAAAGGATAGACTCTTGCGAAACAAACCCCATTAAACTTCTCACATCGGCTACGCGGCAATCTCGCAGAGAAACTCCGTCGATGCTTACCTCACCTTCTAGCGGGTCATAAAAGCGAGCAAGCAATGAGGCCAGCGTGCTTTTCCCGCTTCCACTGGGTCCCACAAGCGCAACAGTTTGCCCCTTTTCAATGGTGAATGAAATATCATGAATTACAGGATCGCCGTAATACCCGAAGAGTATGTTGCTGAATTCAATGCGATCATTGAACCCCGGAAGCGAAACAGGATGCTCAGGATCTTTCACCGTAAGCGGTGCATCTAATATCTCATTGATGCGCTCGAGTGATGCAGCTCCTTTACTAATCTTAAAAATGGCATCGCTAAATGCTCTTGCCGGCTGAATAATTTGTGAGAAAACGACCAGATATCCGATTAGTAACTCCCCACCCATTTCACCGCTAATAACGATACGCCCGCCTACAAAAAGCAAAATCGAAATCACAATCAACGAGATGAACTCACTCATGGGCGAACTCAAATACTCACGTCGATACAAGCGATGCATCAACCGGAAGTACGAATCATTCATGGCATCGAAGCGCGCCTTGAACTGCCTTTCGGCATTGAACACTTTCACGATTCGATTTCCCGTGAGCGTCTCTTCAATTATCGAAATCAAATCGCCCAAACTTCCCTTGCCCCGCTTAGCCGCATTCTTTAAACTTTTCGCAATGCGAGAAATAAGAAAGCCGCTTATGGGAAGAAATAGAAATGCAAACAAGGTGAGCTTCCAACTTATCACGATAAGCGTTGCCAGTGAAATCACAATCATGACCGGCGACTTGAGCAATGCTTCCAGTGTTCCAATAACACTAAATTCAATTTCCATGAGGTCATTGGTCATACGTGAAATGATATCACCCTTACGCTCATTGGTAAAATAAGCTACCGGTAAATCAAGAATCTTCTGGTACAACTTCTCGCGCATATCACGCGAGACAGACGTTCTGATTTTAGCAATACTCAAAAGAGAGAGGTAGTTAACCAAGTTTTTCAGCAAGGCAAGTACGACAATAAACACGCACATCAACGCGAGCGCCATGCCCTGCCCGTTTGCTGCAATAAATGCATCGAGGGAAGTGCTGGCCCATTGCCACAGCGCATTGCTGTTGGCATTTGTAGCGGGCCCCGTTGAGTTGACACGAAAGAGCACATACAAAAAAGGAACGACCGCCAAAAAAGTAAACAAAGAGAAAATAGCGTTGAGGATATTAAAGAGAAAATTCACTCCAATGCTCGCGCGATAACCGCTCACCAATCCCCATATTTCCCGGAACTTACTCATAGCCAATTATCCGATCTCTGCATTCAGCAAATCCATACCCGTATAGTTGGCGGGAGAAATTGCCTTCAGCTCATTCTTCACCTGTTCGTTTAACTGCAACGTATCAATAAATAAAGCGATATCTTCTTGTGTCACTTTCGACTTTCCGCGCGTCAACTCCTTTAAGGCCTCGTAGGGATTTGGATATCCCTCACGACGCAAAATGGTTTGAATAGCCTCGGCCACTACTGCCCAGTTCTCATTCAAATCGGCGCGCAATGCTTCTTCATTCAGCAAGAGTTTATCGAGACCCTTTTCGATTGAATTGAAAGCGATGACGATGTGCGCCAAGGGCACGCCAATATTTCGAAGCACCGTGCTGTCGGTCAAATCGCGCTGGAGGCGACTCACAGGCAACTTAGCTGAAAGATGCTCGAGCAGCGCGTTGGCAATGCCCAGATTTC
>JAIYBR010000099.1 GCA_027488435.1 Flavobacteriales bacterium | reverse complement strand
GACTGCTCGGTAAAATTTCTGAGATAACAGACAGTGGCATTCCTGTTCATGTTTTCACCGGCAACCACGACATGTGGATTTTTGATTACCTACCCCGGGAGTGTGGCGTGCAAGTGCATCGCGAACCCATTGAACGAACGTGGGATGGTAAGCAATTTCTGATAGGTCATGGCGACGGACTTGGACCGGGCGATTATGGCTACAAGTTCATTAAAAAGGTATTTGCCAGCAAAGTGTGCCAATGGTTGTTCGCTCGTTTACATCCCAACTTCGGAATCTGGCTCGCCTCATCACTATCGGGCTACAGCCGCAGTACCACAGGTCACAAAGACAAAGAATATCTTGGCGATGATAAGGAGTGGCTAATCCAATATTGCCGTGAAGAACTCGATAAAAAGCACTACGACTATTTCATATTCGGGCATCGACACATGGCTATCGACTTTCGTCTCAACGACTCTTCACGCTACATCAATTTAGGGGAGTGGATGCATCAAGAATCATGGGCCTGCTGGGATGGGAAGGAGCTTTTGTTGAAGAATCCTGCTATCAAAAAATAAATAACGGGTTGAAGGTTGAAAGTTGAAGGTTGCCCCCCTATTATCCTACAATCCTACAATCCTGTTATTCCGGCTTAATCGCCTCTTCCCACACTGCGCGCCAACCCACCCAATCGCCTTGTTCGGCAACGGTCTCATTGTGCCATAAGGTAATAAAATCACCACCCGTATTTCTCACTTCCGCTTTCAATTGTGCAACCACCTGCATGGCTTCGAGCGCATCGAGTTGCTGATAATGACGCAAGGTTGAGTCCATGACGATAATGGGATGAACAAGCAATGAAGTGACTTCATTTCGTTCAACATCAAACCACTTAAACGGATGAGCCGTACCCGCGCGGAACCCGGGCAGATCGGCATAACCCATCGAATGGTCGTGGCGAATATCACATTCGAGCAATCGACGATAGGTAACGGGCAATCGAAACTTCAAGAAATGCTGACGACTATGCAGCGTCTTTTCACCCAGAATCGAATCGAGACGGGCAATTTCTGATCGCACAATTCGAACATCGTTGTGGCTTTCATAGCCGGGATGAATTCCGACAATTGCCCCACCATCACGCATGTCTTCAATGCGCTCGCGCAATTGCGCATTGCGATGATGCACGTTGATGTCGTAACGAGAGCGATCGGCCAGCAAAAAGAAACAGCGCAACTCGATATGCTGTGCAAGACACGTATCGAGAATGTACTCGTAGGTGTCGAATGGATCATGTTCATTGGAGAGCACACACTTCATGCGGGTGAGCGCTCTTCCGGGTTTCAAACGAAGCACATCCTTTGCTGCGCCAACCAGCGTGCGGCGCACTCCTTTGTAACGAAAAGCGAATGCGCTGTCGACGTCAATCGAAGCAACGGTGCGGAATGCTGAAACCGCCGGGTTGTAATCCGGAAATACTTTTCGTATTTCCACATGCACCCCACTACGCCAGATATCGGCCCAAGGGCGACACAAGCTTGCAGCACCGCCCCATGCTTGATGGCCTGAAAAGCGTCCATGTTCGTCAAATGCTGTGGCTGTATACTCTTCGTAACGTGAAAGCAAGAAAAAGCTCGACGCAAACGGATCGAATCGTTCGCTTCCGTCGAGATTAGGAAAAGGCATATTATTCCAATAACAAACTGCCGGTTGAAGATTGCTCATGGCATTGTCCCATAGCACTTCCACCCGCGCAAACGAAACGGCATCGGTAAACGGGCATGGCTCGTTGCTATACCAAACCCTCGGTCCGGATGCATTTGAAAAAACAATCAGGTCAGACGTAACACGCAATTCCTCACCGGCAAACGAAAACATCCAACGCATGATGTAATCGAGTCGTGGATGTAAAATGGGCGTGTATACGAGCACTTTTTAGATGTATTGAATAATGAATTGGCAAATCTGCTCTGCTGCGTGGCCATCGCCATACAACTGCGGCCATGATTCAAACGTACGATTCAAGAGTTGATGTGCTGCTTGAAGAATTCGGTTCTTATCGGCATCGGCAACAATAGCGTGACCGCCCTTGGTAAGCTCCACCCACTCTGTTTCCGGGCGCAAGATGACGCAAGGCCGTTGCACGAAATAGGCTTCCTTCTGCAATCCGCCACTATCCGTAAGCACCAGGCGCGATGATGCCAAAAGTGCAATCATCTGCACATAGCTGGCAGGTGGCACCAACAGCAAACCGGCTGCGTGTAATTCGGATTGTTGTGACTCACTGAGAAACTTGAGCAAACGCGGATGCGTTGGTAGAACAACTGGCATTGCATTTTCGGCAGACCATTGCCTCAATGCATCGAGAATGCTGTTGAGCCTATCGGGGAAATCAGTATTGCTATCGCGATGGATGGTTGCAACGGCATAGCGCTCTTTTTCGAGGCCTAAGCCACTCAAGTATGCATCACCTTCGGGCTTGTTCGAAAAGTGAATCGCATTGTCGTACATGACATCGCCACTGCGCAACACCAGAGGCCTATCGATAGTAGGTGCGTGATTTTCGGCAGTGCTGAAACCTTCACGTTCCAAATTATCGACGGCTGTTTGCGTGGGAGCAAACAACAAGGTCGACACATGGTCGGTTGCAATGCGATTAATTTCCTCCGGCATGCGTTTGTTAAACGAACGCAAGCCCGCTTCTATGTGAACTACCGGGATGAACATTTTGGAAGCCACCATGGCCGCCGCAAGCGTGGTATTGGTATCGCCATAAACCAATACAGCATGAGGCTTTTCCTCCAGGAATACTCGTTCCAACCCTTCCATGATGCGCGCAGTTTGCACGGCATGAGAGCCAGATCCTACAGCCAGATTATACGCTGGCGCCGGAATGCCCATTTCATTGAAAAACACCTGCGACATGCCCTCGTCGTAATGCTGGCCCGAGTGTACCAATACTTCCTGAAGCTTTCCATCTCCCCATTTCTTTACCGCTCTTGAAAAAGCAGCCGCTTTGATAATTTGCGGTCTTGCTCCAACTATTGTAATAATCTTCTTCATTCTTTCATTTCATTTTCGTCACAAAAGCTGTAATAGCCGTTATCGGTCACCACAAGATGATCAATGACAGGGCACTCCAACATTTTTCCGCAGTATACCAAGCGTTTCGTAAGCTGTTTGTCTTCGCTACTTGGGTCAGTATTGCCACTGGGATGATTGTGGGCCACAATAATACTCGCTGCATTATTCTCGAGCGCAATTCGAAACACCTTTTTTGGATCGGCGATGGTTGCACTTAGCCCTCCCTCGCCCACTTTGTCGACCGACAGAACACGGTTGGCCTTGCTCAGCGTGATAACCCAGAACTCTTCATGGGGCAGATTCCACATGTATTCGAGCATGCGTTCATAGGCATCACGCGAGTGTCGAATAGCGGCCGATTGTTTACTGACAGAGGCCATTTTTCGCTTGGCCAACTCGAGAGCAGCAACAACTACCACTGCCTTCGCAGGCCCCATTCCCTTGAATTGAGTGAGCTCCTTGCACTTCATGGAACCCAGCGCTTGCAGGTCGTGCTTGACACCGTGTAGAATCCGCCTGGCCATATCGAGCGCGCTTTCCTCGCGTGTACCCGAACCGATAAGCAATGCAAGCAATTCAGCATCGCTCAATGCTTGTGTTCCTTTCAATAAGAGTTTTTCGCGCGGACGTTCGTCAGGCGACCACGCCTTGATAGAATTTGTTTTTTCCATAGCCGCAAAAGAAAAAAGGCCCTCCGCATGGAGAGCCTTCCTTCATTCCTGGATGGAATAGAATATTATTTCAGTTTGTTCACGAACACTTGCGCCTTACCCTTGAGGTTGCCCGCCTTGTTCTTGTGAATCACGCTGTTTTTAGCGAGTTTATCCAACATGCTAACCACCTTAGGCAACAGAGCTGAAGCCTCTTTCTTGGTAGTCAACGCACGCAACTTACGCATGGCATTGCGCATAGTCTTGTGGTAATATTTGTTGCGCAGACGCTTAGTGTTGTTGCTGCGAATGCGTGTGATAGCTGATTTGTGGTTTGCCATTGTTCTGTAAAATTCGGGCGGCAAATATAGTGTGAACTTGATTGGATGCAAAAAAAAAGCAGAAAAAGGAAAAATGAGGCGCAAGTGAACCCTGTGAATGTCGAAAGTGTTTGTGTTTGCATGACTATAGGAGAATGGAGAATGGAGAATGGAGAACTGCGGCGCCACAGTTCTCCATTCTCCATTCTCCATTTTTCATTTTTGATTCTCCAAAAACGCTAATCGCTTATGAATCATCCGGAAGCAGACATTGACCGCATCATCCAAATGGCTTGGGAAGACCGCACTCCGTTTGAGGCCATTCGGGTGCAATTTGGTTTGAAGGAAGACGAGGTGAAAGCCCTCATGAAGCGTGAATTGAAGGCAAGCAGTTACAGGTTGTGGCGCGAACGGGTGGAAGCATGCGGAACCAAACATGCCAAACTCAGAAGCGGCGATATCGACCGATTCAAGAGCAAGGCACAGCGATCAATAACCAATAACAAAATCAGCAAACGATAATATGAGCACGTATTTATTAGCAGGCGCAGGAAGCGCAGTTGCAAAAGCCGCAGCCGAAATGCTGCGAAAAGCAGGTCATCGGGTCATTGGAATAAGCCGGTCGGATGTGGAGGGATTAGACGGTTTGCACCGGGTGGAATCATATGACTTTGGCACCTTCCCCCCTATTGAAGGCACCATCGACGGCCTGGTGTATTTCCCCGGCACCATCAATCTGAAGCCCTTTCATCGATACACGCAAGCCGAGTTTTTGAGCGATTTGCAAATAAATACATTGGGTGCTGCAGCTTTTATCCAGGCCTATCTGGGGAACTTGAAACAGAGCACCCAACCATCCGTCGTACTGTTTAGCAGCGTTGCGGTGCAAGCAGGCATGCCTTTTCACGCGTCGATTGCGATTGCGAAAGGGGCGAATGAAGCACTCACCCGATCGCTGGCTGCCGAATATGCGCCACTCATTCGTTTCAATTGCATTGCGCCATCACTCACGAACACACCACTGGGTGAGAAATTCTTGAACACTCCGGAAAAAATGGAGGGTGCCCAAAAACGCAATCCACTCAAGAAAGTCGGAACTCCGCAAGAACTGGCCGACATGGTGGAGTTTCTTTTATCTCCAAAATCGGCATGGGTCACCGGACAGGTGCTGGCTGTCGATGGCGGTATGGGAGTGTTGAGGGGATAGTGATAGGAAGGTTAAGTGAGAAGGATGAAGGATGAAGGATGAAGGATGGTGACGGTGCGGCTTATCGCTGGTACCATGGGTGCCATAATCGGTCTCGACTACGCTGGGCCACCAATAGTATTTCGCATATCTATTGCCCTCGGCTTCGCATAGACGACGCATGCACAGCACTCCATTCCTCATTCTCCATTCTCCCCTCACTCCTCACCCTCACCCTTCACCCCTCACCCTCCGTATATTTGCCCCAAACAACGCCGTTCCATCGCTCCGCCTTGTGCGGGGAGGAAAGTCCGGGCTGCAAAGGGCACCGCACCCTGTGAAAAGCGGGGGCTTCGAAAGGGAAACCTCTCGATGACAGATAGTGTTGCAGAAATTTAAACCGCCACGTGCAAACGGGGTAAGGATGAAAAGGTGGGGTAAGAGCCCACCAGCAACGTAGGCAACTCGTTGGCTCAGACAAACCTTGCGGGCTGTAAGACCATGTAAACCGGGAATGTGCAGAGGGTTTTATTTTTTTCCCTCTGCATTGGAGGATGGCCCGTCCGGCCCCGGAGGGTAGGTCGCATAGATAAATGATGGAAACCCGCGCAAGCGGGATACAGAACTCGGCTTACAGGCGTTGTTTTTTTTTGGTTAAAGGTTGAACGTTGAAAGTTTAAAGTTGCTGCTACTCGGATGCTACCCTGCAACCTTCAACCTTCAACTTTCAACTTTCAACCAACTCACCTGATAAACTCCAATCGATTCACATCGACCTTGGTTTTGAATACACCAATCGCCACAGTGGCCTGCCCTTTCTCTAAATCGATGACGGTTCCTGTTTGCTTGGTGTTCTCGAGCTTCACAAGCGATCCAACTTTGATAGATCCGGTTCTTCGCTCCTTTGTTTGTTCTTCTTCCCTCTGCTTGACAATGCTTTTCTGAATGCTCTTCTGCTTGCGCACATCTTCAATCTTCGTCTTCTCCATGGCGAGGTACTTCTTCACTTCGTCGAGCAACTCTTTGTTCTTCGTGCGCAAATTGTAACTCTCAATAAACTGAACCAGTCTTCGACCATGATTCAAGTATTTGTTGTTGCGCTCTATGGTGTCTTGCTGCTTCTGCAAGCGCTCCTCCATCTTCTCGCGCTTCTTCTCATATTCCGTAATAGCACTGCTGGCCAACTCCCCGGCCGATTGTGCGCTTTGTGTGAGCAATTGATACTTCGACTTTTCGTCTTGCAACGACGCAAGCATCTCGTCCATCTGAACCTTCTGCTTGCTCAGTTTATTCTTGGCTGCTTCGATCAATGCCTTGGGTATGCCATTGATTTCCGCCACTTCAAAGGTGAACGAACTTCCCGGCTGACCAATCGACAACTGATAAGTGGGCTCCAATGTGTGCGTATTGAACAACATGCAACCGTTGCGGGCATTGCGTAACTGTGCAGCTTTCAGTTTAATGTTGCCGTAGTGCGTGGTGATGACACCGAACGACCTTCTATTATACAACTCTTCAAAAAACACTTCGGCTAATGCTCCGCCCAAATCGGGATCCGATCCGGTTCCAAACTCGTCGAGCAAAACAAGCGATCTTCGGTTAGATACATCGAGGAAATGCTTCATGCGCTTCAATCGATAACTATAGGTTGAAAGCTGATTCTCGATGCTCTGATTGTCGCCGATATCGGTGAGCACCGCATGAAAAAACGACATCTTACTACCTGGCGCAACCGGAACCAGCAATCCGCTCTGCAACATCACTTGCAGTAAACCAACGGTCTTCAGTGTAATGCTCTTTCCCCCTGCATTCGGTCCGCTGATGACGAGCATACGACTGTCCTTGTCCATGAGCAACGACTGAGGAAACGTAGGCCTGCCAGCTCTTCGATTTTGTAACATGAGTAACGGATGAAAGGCCTTGCGCAAATCAACAACGGGTTCATCTTCCAACTCCGGCAACAACGCATCCATATCGGCGGCCATGCGTGCTTTCGCTTGAATGAAATCAAACTCAGTCAAACAATGCTGATAATTGCGAATAGCAGGCAACTCATGTCGAATGCTCTGCGTGAGTTCTTTGAGTATGCGGCGTATCTCGTTGCGCTCGTCATCCATGAGCGATTCCAGCTCGAAGTTGAGCTGTATGTTTATTTCAGGTTCAATGTAGGTGAGCGAACCTGTTTTGCTGCTGCTAATGACAATGCCGGGAACTTTGCGTTTGTGTGTGCTATACACAGCGAGCACTTTGCGTTCATTCAAATACGCTTCACCGGTATCGCCCAAAAATCCTTTGCCTGCGCATTCGCGCATCGCTTTTGCAAAGTTCTTAGCAATGTTGCGACGTACGATCACAATGCCATCCCGAATGCTCTTCAACTCGGGCGATGCATCGTCGCGCACCTTCCATTTATTGTCGAACACCTGCATCACACGTTCCGGTATGAAAGTGCTCAGTTCAATATTCTGAACGATGGCATGCAACTCCTTGCACGCTTCCTCTATTCCTTCAAATGCCTGTAGAATTTCATTGACGAGAATATTCGCCTTGTAAATGCGAAAGAAACTTTCCTCGTTCAAAACACTGTCGCGCAACTGCAACAGCTTTATTTCTTGATCAAGTTCTTCAAAATCCAATGCAGGAAAGGCAATTCCATTGGATCGAATTTGCAGAAACTCATGGGTCCGAATAAGCTCTGTTTTAAGACGTCGGTGATCGCGCAAGGGCTCTAAATCAATCATACGCAATTGCGCCGAGGGCTGCACGCAGTAATCATGAAGCATCAACCGAATGAGATCAAACTCAAGATCCTTTACTGCCTGTGAATCAAAATGCATCATGCCTTTTCGAACGGCGCTGAAAGTGTTTGCGCGTGCTCATCAACAACGGCGCTATCGGTTTTGTTCACATATCGATTTACGCCTACGATCACGCGCTTGCCTTCCTGAATGAGCGTGCGCTGTTTGGCAGCAAACGCTTCCATAGCTTGCGCAACTTCCACGCGAGCGCGGTGAATACTCTCTTGTGCAACTATTGCATCGAGCATTTGAAATTGCTTCCATGCAGCGCCTACCAGTTGGTCGGTCAACTCTTCGATGTAATAAGCACCATCGGCAACTGCGGTGTGCTGGCCAAAATAACTTTCCTCGAGCAGCAACTGCTGAATATTGCGTGCCCAGCGCAGGGCCGATTCATCGGCCTGTTCTTGCCAGGAATTATAAGGAACAACATTTACACTGTTTGCACCTCCCACGAAAGCGCTCATGGCCTGCGTAGTGGCCCGAAGTAAATTGTTGTGTTTGTCTTTGGATGTTTGCAGGTATCGACTGGTCGACGCGTGAATAAACGTATTCACTGAACACGCATGCTCAGGATTGTATGCTTCAATGACGCGCTTCCACATCCACCGAAATGCACGAAGCTTTGCGATTTGTGGAAAGTAGGACGAGCCCATGGCAAAATTGAATTGCATACACGCCGATGCTTCGTCTATCGAAGCTCCTGCCTCTATGCATCTCAACAACGCATGATGACCGGCCGTGAGCGCCCATGCCAACTCGTGGGTAATGTTTCCGCCTTGCTCATGAATGTGCGCAGCATCAATTGTAATCGTTCGAAAGCGCGGAAAATGAGCTCGCGAATGCAGTTGCCAATCCTTCATTTCCTCTGTGCTCGTCGACACATTGGTCATTTCAAATGAGCCGGGCAATTGCGAACAGTCTATTGCATGGGAATCGCAATAGTGCTTGAATGACCTTGACCAAGCGGCATGGTCAATCAAATTAACGAAATGAATGCTAATGTATTTCACCTCAATGCCCGTCAAAATCGTTGGCAACATTTCGGGCGACAACTTACTGCAATCAACACCCAGAGAATTGGTTCCCCCCATGAGTGAGTCGAGTGCCAGGCGATTCCAGTGCTTCGGATCGGAATGACTGATAAGCTGATACTGCTCTTGAGTGGGTGAATAATCAAGGCTGTAGTTCTTTTCTGTTGACGATTGATAGGGACCAACCACTACTCCTTCCTCTACTTCCCAATCGAGCGTGTTGATGGCACGCTCGCCCAACTCCTTTTGCACCAGTTGCATCCAATTCTCAAAAGAGCTTTCGCTAAACTCAGAAAAATTCAAATCAGTCATATCAGCGGGTTGTCAAGGTTTGTAGTATTTCAGTGCCTCAGGCATGAAGGCTTTCAAATCGGCAATACGCGTTTCGTCGCTCGGGTGTGTGCTCAAAATCTGCGGCGGTGCTTGTCCACCCTGCTCCGACATGCGCTGCCAGAAACCGATAGCGCTCTCCGGATCGTAACCGGCCATGGCCATAAACACGAGCCCTAGCTTGTCGGCTTCACTTTCATGATTGCGACTGTAGGCCAGCATTCCCAAATTAGAACCTAGTCCGTATGACTGCAAAAACAGATTTTGTGTCTCAGGTGCATGTTCCGAAAGCGCCACGCTCAGCGCCAAACCACCCAACTGCACTGCCAAACCTTGGCTCATACGCTCGTTGCCATGACGCGCAACGGCGTGAGCTATTTCGTGCCCCATCACTACTGCCAAACTCTTTTCATCTTTGGTAACAGGGAGAATACCGGTGTAAACAACCACTTTTCCTCCGGGCATGCACCAGGCATTCACCGTCAGATCGTTCACCACGTTGAACTCCCAATCGAAACCATCAATTCGCTTCAATTGGCCATTATCCGTGAGATACTTCACCACGGCATCTTTGATGCGATTGCCAATGCGACGCACCACAATCACATCTTTGTGGGTATCGGGCAACACTTGACTAGTATCCAAAAAAGCATCGTATGCCTGCAACGACATACCAATCAGGTCGCTTTCACTGATGAGGCGCAATTGTTTGCGCCCACTAATAGGTACCGTGTCGCATGCGTTGAACATCAACACAACCATCGATACCAGCGTAAAAAAAACTATGTTCCTTTTCATTGTTTCGTTTTTATTGAGCGCACAGCCGTTCGTCGTTTTGGACGCAAAGCAGTATTTCCCTGCTCCGATTTTACCGAGTGTCGTCCCTCGTCATTCGCCATTCGCCACTATTACTGTATTTCCGCCGTCAACCCCCGCTCCAACAAAGCCGTGCACATCGGCTCCAATTCCTCCCACGTTCCATTTTTCACAGCACATTTTCCCTTGTAATGCACAATAATGGTGCACTGCTCAGCCTGCAGCAATTCATGTCCGCACACTTCTATCAATGCGTCTATTACAAAATCAAACGAATGCACATCGTCGTTGAAAAGAACCAGCTTCTTGCCATCGGCAAGCAATGTTTCTTCGAGCAATACTTCTTCGAGTTCTGTAAACGGACACATGGTAAATGATTGTTGAACAAAAGTAATGACGAAGCATGCACTACAAGCCGCCTGTGCTGCTCAAATTGCCCTACATTTGAACATCCATATCGATTATGAAAGTCATTTTTTACCTCGCTCTTCTTTTGCCGGTTTTTGCAGTTGCTCAAACAGAACCTACCAAATATTGGGAAGATAAATTCAAGCAGCTAGGCCCGGAGCTAGCAACGCCCAACGAGCAACGCACAGCAAGCGGTGCTCCGGGAAATGCCTACTGGCAGCAACGTGCCGATTACGTGATGAACATCACAGTCGATGACGCTACCCAAACGCTGTATGGAGAAGAAACCATTACCTACTTCAATCAATCGCCCGATGCGCTGAACTATCTGTGGTTGCAGCTCGATCAGAATGCGTTTGCCAAGGATGCCGACAGCTACGCTGTAGAGCAAATGAAAATGGGTGAAAGCGTCAGCTATAATGATTTGATTGACCTTAATCCGTGGTACGATGGCGGCTTTAAACTCGACTACGTGCGAGATGCAGGAGGCAAAGCACTGCCGTACACCGTCAACAAAACCATGATGCGCATTGATTTACCGCAAGCATTGAAACCGGGCGGAACATTCGTCTTCAAAATAAAATGGTGGTACAACATCAACGACCGCATTCGCCTCGGCGGTCGCAGCGGTTATGAATTTTTCGAGGAGGACGGCAACTATTTATACACCATGGCTCAATTCTTCCCGCGCATGGTTGTGTATTGCGACAACCAGGGTTGGCAGCACAAGCAGTTTCTCGGCATGGGTGAATTCACGCTCAACTTCGGTAACTACGATGTAAAGATTACGGTTCCGGCTGATCACATTGTAGCATCAACAGGAGTATTACAAAATGCGAAAGAAGTGCTCACCGCCGAAGAGTTGAAACGCTTCAATGCTGCGAAAACATCTGATGAGCCTATTGTAATTACAACTCAAGAGGAAGCTGAGAAAAAAGAGAAAAACAAGGAAACTTCGAAAACAAAAACATGGCATTTCAAGGCTGAAAATGTTCGCGATTTCGCTTTTGCCAACTCGCGTAAATTCATATGGGATGCGCAAGCGGTTAAAATCGGCGACAAAACACCTCTGGCTATGTCATATTACCCCAAAGAAGGAAATCCGCTCTGGGGGCAATTCAGCACACGCGTCGTTGCTCACACGCTTCGAAGCTACAGCAAACACACCATCGACTATCCTTATCCGGTTGCCATTTCTGTTCACACGAAGTGGATGGGCATGGAATACCCGATGATTTGCTTTAATGGCGGTCGTCCGGAAAAAGATGGAACCTACGACCAAGGCACTCGCGACGGAATGATTTCGGTAATCATTCACGAAGTAGGTCACAACTTCTTCCCGATGATCATCAACAGCGATGAGCGTCAATGGACGTGGATGGACGAAGGCCTGAACACATTTGTACAATACCTGGCAGAAAAAGAATACGACCGCAACTACCCTACCCGTCGCGGTCCCGCCCGAAACATTGTCGACTACATGCGAGGCGACAAGAGCACGATGAGCCCAATCATGACCAACAGCGAAAGCATTTATCAGTTCGGCAATAATGCGTACGGAAAACCCGCAACAGCTCTCAACATTCTTCGCGAAACCGTTATGGGACGCGAGCTTTTCGACTATGCATTTAAGGAATATTGCCGCAGATGGGCATTTCGTCATCCTACACCCGAAGACTTTTTCCGAACCATGGAAGACGCAAGTGCGGTAGATCTCGATTGGTTCTGGCGCGGTTGGTTTTACGGCACCGACCATTGCGATATGAACCTAAAGGAAGTAAAAATCTTCCGTTTAAACACGCACAACCCTGAAATAGAAAAGGCACTTGATCGCGAGAAGAAAGAGAAGGCAGCAGCCGACATTTCACTGCAGCGCGACGCCACTGAAAAAATGAAAGTTGAGGTGGATAGTGATGCAGACATGCGCGACTTCTATACGAGTTATGACCCCTATAAAGTAACGGCTCTCGATCGCGTGGAATACGATGACTACGTAAAAAAACTGACCGACAAAGAGAAAGAGCTTCTCTCGAAAAACATGCTCTATTATCAGGTAACCATTGAAAACAAAGGCGGCCTCATCATGCCGCTCATTTTTGATTTGGAATTTACGGACGGCACGATTCGCCGCATCCATATACCGGCTGAAATCTGGAAGCGCAGCGAAAAAGAAGTAACTAAAGTGTTCGCTTGTGAACGTGAAGTGAAGTCAATTCTCCTGGACCCTCAATTGGAGACGGCAGATGTTGACATCACAAATAACTCGTGGCCTCAGCGCATCAATCCTACTCGATTGGAGTTGTTCAAAGAAAATCAAGGACGAACTCGCGAAAACCCTATGCAGAGAGCCAAGCGAGAGCCAAAATGATAGTAACCCGGTCGCGATTCTAACTCGTTCGCACCATCATTATCAATCTCGAGCCTGGATATACCTATGCTTTTAAACAGGAAGGCGATGAATGTATTAGGGCTAGCCATTTGGCTGGCCCTTCCTGTGTTTCTTCTCATCATGCCGGCCGACTATTTCGATCAAGGCTTGGTTATTTGCCCTTCCAAGAGATTTCTGAATTTAGAATGTCCAGGATGCGGACTTACGCGAGCAGTTCAATACTCAATTCATTTCAATTTCTCGGAAGCTTGGAGCTTGAACCGGGGTATCGTGTTGATACTTCCGCTCATGTTGCTACTCTACATCCATGTTTTGGGAAGACTACTCAATAAGAAATGGCTCACGTGGATGAAAAAGTCAGATTGAGCTCGTCCTAAACGCGATGATGATTCACAGAAGCAGCGCTAGAGCTACCAAACTGAGTGCGACACCCAGCCAGTTATAACGGGTAAGCTTCTCCTTAAATATCGCGACCGCCGCCAATGCCGACACCAACACAACCCCCAGATTATTGATGGGCAACAAGGCCGATTTCTGCATCATGCCGGAATCATATGCAAGCACCAAGAATATAATAGACCCATAATTAATAGCACCCAATACAAGTCCACCCAAAACATCGCGAAGCGTCAGAGTCATTCGGACTGTATACAGTTGAATGCCCATGAATACTGACCCGCACAAACCAGCCATTCCAAACGACAAGCAGGAATACAATTTCAACTCATCGTCATTGGCCGGGAAAGAGGAGAAATATGCAATTCCGAAATCGACACCCGTGCTGCCCAAAAGAATAAGTGCGGGTAAAAGAAAGGATCGAATGCTCAACTTTCGTCCGTCATCCTTTAAGGAGGAAAAGTAAACACCAGCCATCGCTACCAGGATAGCCGCAACTTTCGTTACACTCAGATGCTCATTCGGATCAACCCACACAAATAACAACACAGCGAGGGCGAGCGACATTTTAGAAGCAATCGTGGTAACAGAAACCCCAATGATGCGAGCAGTCGTTCCTGTAAGGTAGAATACGAGAATAAAAAGGACACCAAGCGACAATCCGCCAACCGTCCATAGTGGCCACTGAGAAGCTCCTTCCAAAGCATGTCTCATATCCGGAACAAAGAGCACACCTACCGTGCATGCCATGAAATAATTAACCACAATGGCGGGTAGCGTTTGAACCTTAAATCGATCGAACAACTTGAACAATAAAAAAATGGCCGCATTCGTCAGAATGCTCATGATCAAATAAAACATACAACAATGATACGTCTTGAATTACGACTTGTTGTTGTAGTAATAAATGCGATCGGTTGAACTTCTCTGCTCCATCGAAGGCTCACTTGAAATTGACGGTGCCTTCAATCCAGAACCCAGCAAATTATCAGATACAATTACACGAGCTTCATCCCAGAGTCCACATTCCAGAAAAGATTGCAGCACTTGAGCTCCACCTTCAACCAAAACCGACAATGTGTTATCTGCGTGCAGTCGTCGCAATACGCCATCCAAATCATGCACATTACCGACTGCTACAAATCGAACATTTCCGGATATGGAATCTGATTCATTTGTCAAAACCAACGTAGGTGCCTCATCGTTTCCGAGCTTCAACCGATGCATGTCGATCGGTTGTGACGTCAACACCAAACGAATAGGGTTCTTCCCCTTTATTCGTCGCACCGTCAGCGATGGATCATCATTCAGCAAGGTGTTCCTTCCAATTAAAATAGCAGACTCCTCGGCACGCCAGCGGTGCACCAGAACTTGTGTATCGGGATGTGAAATCATCACGGAGCCATGTTGCTTCAGAATGCGTTCAACATCCATAAAGCCATCGGCCGATTGTGCCCACTTTAAAATCACATAAGGCCGTTGTTTTTGATGAAACGTAAAGAACCTTTTATTTAGGGCAAGACATTCCTCTTCCATGACATCGACAGTTACATCTACGCCGGCATTTCGTAGCATTTCGATTCCCTTTCCATTTACTTCCAAAAAAGGATCGCTGCAGCCGATAACCACTCTGGGGATTCCCTTTTGCAGAATCAGATGAGTGCAAGGTGGTGTTTTGCCGAAATGGGCGCAGGGCTCAAGCGTAACATAGAGGGTTGACTGCTTTAGTACGTCATGATCCCCCATTGAAGCAATTGCGTTTACTTCTGCATGCGGACCACCGAAAAATGCGTGATAACCTTCACCGACAATAGCACCCTCATGCACAATCACGCAGCCAACAAGCGGATTAGGAGCCACGAAGCCGGCGCCTAGTGACGCCAATTCCAGAGCGCGCTTCATGAATCGAACATCGGTAGACTCCAGCATGTCGCAAATGAATGAAAGAAATCACTGTCACATCTGAATGGGAACAGATTTTTTCACCGCTCACAATAATCGGAAGGCCGAATCAGTTATACCACCAAATTATTGCCAATGACCAATTTTACACCTGAAGATTTAATGGATTTGACGAAAATGGAAAAAGAAATGATGGACGAGCTTTATGCCTCCAGCATCGAAGACCATGAAGAACCTAGCAACAAGACAGTGAACTTCCTTTTAGCTTACAGTAAAGCTCTAAGCATCCGAAAGTCGAGTGCTACGAATAACATTCGCCTAGTCTTAAATTAAAAAATGACCTTAGATCAAAAAATATCCCGCACAAATGCGGGATATTTTTTTGACTAACCCAAAAAAATCCCCGCCGAAGCGGGGATTCCTACAAAACTTCAACATCCATCATTACTGAAAAATCGGCAGCTCCATTCGATTCTTTTCGATAAGCTTCCTTAAGTTAATGAGTGCATACCGCATACGACCAAGTGCCGTGTTTATACTGATATCCAACTGATCTGCAATTTCTTTGAAACTCATGTCATAATGAAGTCGCATCATCACAATCTCCTTTTGCTCTGCTGGTAACATGGTAAGCAACCTCTTTAGGTCTGACTTCACCTCCTTTTTCACACGATCTTCTTCCGAATTGCTTTGCTCCGACTCGATATAATCGAAAGGGCTGTAGTCATCACGCTCTCGAGTGAGGGGCATCTTCTTTACGATTCGGAAATAATCGATGCACAGGTTGTGGGCTATTCGCATTATCCATGCACTGAATTTACCTTCTTCATTGTAATTACCTTCTTTCAACGCGTGGATAGCTCTCACGAATGTATCTTGGAAGATATCTTCTGCTGCAGCCCGGTCGCGGACATACATCATGATTTTTCCAAAGACTTTCGATTTGTAGCGCTTCAACAATTCGTTGAATGCAGATTCATTTCCGTGGTGATAAGCTTCCACCAACTGTCTGTCTGACATGATTTGTACACGCATAATTCCTCCTCTTTTTTAGGTTCGTAATACTGAAGAACAAAGAGTAGAATTTTTCTATAGCGTATACTTAATAGGTGGTTTTTTGATGAATCGAAGTAAATGCAAGGCTGTAAAAACAACCTGCGAATTATTCAATCCGATAGTCAAATATAAAGAATTAATTTTAATATTCAACCTATTGCCTAAAAATTTCTTTTGAAATCGAAAAGAATCCGAATTGTCTGGCCATCGCGCGGGCCTTCTATGTAGGCCTGCAACTCACTATCTGAATGAAGTTCGTAACCTATCTTCTTGGGAAAGTCGTGCTCGGGATTGGTAAACTCAACTTTCTCTGCTGTCTGCTTGGTGAGTTTAAAAGGCACCACCTCTATACCCTTCATTTGGTTGACTTTGGCGAAATAAGTCCAGACACCTGATTGCCTCCGAATTTCGAGTGACTCGAAAAAAGTCGTATCACCATGCTCCAAAATATATCCTTTGCCAATGAACGTTGAATCGTTCT
>JAIYBR010000113.1 GCA_027488435.1 Flavobacteriales bacterium | reverse complement strand
ATCGTGTTCGCCTTCCTTCGCTCGTTCGATGTAGGGCAACAACCCTTCATAATCAACTACCGGAATCGCTTGCTGCCATTCTGAATAATCACCCACATCTCGCAGCTTGTGATCCTTACCAAACGATGTTTTTCTTCCGGATGTAAGAAGCGATTGCAGTACTCCTTGCTGACACTCCAAGGCACGCTTTGCATCACGAGCGATGCTCTTATAAACAACACGCGCATAGATTTTCGCTGCTAACGACTTCGGTGACATTCCAAAAAATTAAAGACGATTTACGCTGGCCCGATACACCTGCCCTTCCCAGCTTACAATCACTTGATACATGCCCGATGGCAAATCGCGAACATTCGCTCTATACTGCAAACTCGATTGGGTCGATGGCGCATCCGTTCTAACTAAACGCCCCGTCGAATCGTACCAGCGTGCTTCTGCTTTACCAAGCATCTGCACCGGCAATTCAATAATAACTTCATCTTTAGCAGGATTGGGATACACGCGCAACTCATTGACTTCAGATAGATGAGGATTAACCGAAGTGTACGCGCCAAAATTCATCCGAACCATCGGCAGCATGTTGAGATAGTACCAGTCATTGGGGAAATAACGAACCAATGCCGTTCCTGCTTCTGCATCACCGGCCAAGGCACACACAAAATTATCGATGCCATCTGTGCTTGCCACAGCCACATAATACGCTTCGCCTTCCGTGAGCTCGATGGGCGTATCGAAAACGAGATTGGTTATAATCTGATCTCCATAACTATTGAACATCGAAGGAGTTATTTGTATCGGCTGTGTAGTGCCCAGCAAATCGGCTTCAACACCCGTAATTATATTGAAGCGATACAGTCTACCTTGAATTTGAGCAGGTATCGATGAACCTATGCCAACTCCAACAGAAATAGAATGACAGGTCAGATTATCGGCGGAAATATGAAACACATTTCCCAATTCATACTCAACATCGGCCTGGTCGGGCGTACCCAAATAAACCGCACTTGCAAAAATTCGATCACGCGCATATTGCACATCATCGATATAAAAAAAAGTACTATCCACATTATTCCCTACCTCCTCATCAATCTCTTCCTGGTCGACCCGATAGGCCAACTTGTACTCGCCAACCTGTGGTGCCATCTGATAACTGCCGGCGCGCAACTCCGAGGTTTCACCCGTATTGATGAATAACCCTTCAATGCTAGCAGCCTGATGAATAATTGCTCCACCCGGATGCGAGATCACATCGACGTTCAATCTGCAATCCGACTGATAAATTCCTCCGAGGTTCTCCGCCATTGCCGAAAACTTCAAATCGGGCGGCATGGTGGTCGGATACTTCGAATACTCCATGTATTCATATCCCGTTGGGTGAGAAGGATCGTAGAGATCGAATGCACCATAGTTGAGATCTGCTATAGCAAGGTCGTTACTATAGGTGTCGATGAGTTCAACATCATCTAGCTGCCAATAGTAATACATCGAATCGAATACAAAGCGAATGCGAACATTCGGCTGAAATGCGACATAGGTCGAAATCTGAATGACCTGCTCATCGTAAGGAGTTGTCGGGTTGGGCACCTCCGGATTTACGAATACCGGAAACCAGTTTCCTCCATTATCAATAGAAACTTCCACATAGGTGTTTCCTGTCAGTCGCTTGCAGTACTGATTAAACTTCAGGGCAACGCTTGAATAATTGGTAAGATCAATGGATGGTGATGTTAGCGTCGCATAATGCGGACCGGGCGCCGGTCCCGAACCAACGTTTGAAGGACTGCAAGGCAAGCTTGGATTGTCCCACCAATTCGAGTCGAAAATCATAAACCCATTTGCTGCAGTTGGACTCATAATGGGCTCGCCCAAATTGCCCACCACGCAGCTGCCTCTCGAACCAACTTCGATGTTCGGAGTTGTATTCGGGCCGCGAAATTCCCAGTTAGCAACACCTCCTGCAACTGCACTAATCCATCCGCTTCCAAAACCATCTGAAAAATCTTCTGCCCAGATTACATTCCGATTCGAACCTTCGGATCCAAATACATGAGGATCCAACGCATAGCTTCCGGGTGCCGGCGCAAAGCGATATTGACCTAACGCCAGGGAACAGACAAAAAGCAATAGAGTCGATGAGTAAAGTGTTTTCATACAGTCAATTGTTCGCAACGAAGATAGGAGAAGAACAAGCGCCTGGCTGTTCAATATTGAGTAACTCTTAGACGGCAACGACAACCTCCAGAGTGCCGCGTGTAGAATGCCACAATCGAAAATTGCGCTCTCCATGGCCACCCTTGTAACGAGCATCAATAATCGATGCATCGCATTCAAAAGGTAAAATTTCGATGTGCTGAGCAAAATCAACCACCTCACCCCAATACTTAAATATCGCTTCCTTCGCGCTCCACACAATGGTCAGCGCTCGCAACGTTTCGCGGTGCGCTTCAAGCCAATGCCATTCGGTCGCTGAACAAAACTTACTTCGAATGGTGAAAATCTGCTCCGTCGGCTCCTGAATATCCAGGCCTATATTGACCCCTGAAGTAACAACCGCCACGCTTCCCTTGCAATGAGATATGGATATTCCACCACGAGGAAGAATGGGCTTGCCATTGGCCAGAAAATCGTGCTGCTCTATCCCAAGCCTATCCATCAGAAGCCTTGTCGCAAGCCACTCTCGCTTCCGATGCTCGGCCTTGAATAAGGGCATTTGTTGGCTTACCAACATCGATTCCCATAGCTGCACGAGCTCTTCATTCGTCTCCGTGGGTGACCACAAAGCCAACATGAACGAAGAGTTTTCAAGTGTCGAATGAACTATTTCAGGCTGCATGGGTTACTGGTTCGTGCAAACCTACGAAAGTGCTATTTTTTTCGGTTTTGTTTAACGAAATGTCTTAGCTTAATCCTATCTTTGCGCCCTCTTTTTCAATATATTAAAACAATATAACATGAGCATTCCAACAGCCGACAAGGTTACTACCTACAAAGTGAAAGACATGAGCCTCGCAGAATGGGGCCGTAAAGAAATCAAATTGGCCGAAGCAGAAATGCCCGGATTGATGAGCCTGCGCTCTGAGTTCGGTCCTTCGAAGCCACTCGCAGGTGCGCGCATTGCAGGTTGTCTGCACATGACCATCCAAACAGCTGTGCTCATCGAAACACTCGTTGAACTAGGTGCTGAAGTGAGTTGGAGCTCTTGTAACATCTTCTCTACACAAGACCACGCTGCTGCGGCTATCGCTGCTGCAGGCATCCCGGTGTATGCTTGGAAAGGAATGAACCACGAAGAATTCGACTGGTGCATTGAGCAAACACTTCATGCGTTTAGCGGCGGTCAGTCACTCAATATGATCCTCGACGATGGTGGTGACCTCACCAACATGGTATTCGACAAGTATCCCGAGCTCGTTGCAGGTATCCGCGGTATTTCTGAAGAAACAACCACAGGTGTTCTCCGCTTGTATGAGCGTGAGAAGAACGGCACTTTGTTGTTGCCTGCTATCAATATCAATGACTCTGTAACGAAGAGCAAGTTCGACAACAAATACGGTTGCCGCGAGTCACTCGTAGATGCTATCCGCCGTGCTACCGACCTTATGATGGCCGGTAAAGTAGCAGTTGTTGCAGGTTTCGGTGACGTAGGAAAAGGCTCTGCCGATTCATTGCGTCATGCAGGTGTGCGTGTAATGGTGTCTGAAATCGACCCAATCTGCGCATTGCAAGCTGCAATGGAAGGTTACGAAGTGAAAAAGATGGACAATGCGATTCCGGAAGCCGACATCATTGTTACAGCTACAGGAAACCACAATATCATCGTTGATCGTCACTTCAAAAACATGAAGCACAACGCGGTAGTTTGCAACATCGGTCACTTCGACAACGAAATCGATATGGCTTGGTTGAACAACAACTACGGCAACACCAAAGACACCATCAAGCCACAGGTCGACAAATACACCATCGGTGACAAAGACATCATCGTATTGGCTGAAGGCCGCCTGGTTAACTTGGGTTGTGCAACCGGTCACCCATCATTCGTGATGAGCGCGTCGTTTACCAACCAAACAATCGCTCAGCTAGAGATTTGGGAAAATCACAAGAACTACGAAAACAAAGTATACGTTCTTCCCAAGCACCTCGATGAAAAGGTTGCACGCCTGCACCTTGCCAAAGTGAACGTCGAACTCGAAACCCTCACCCAAAGCCAGGCCGACTACATCGGCGTGAAAGTGGAAGGGCCGTATAAGTCTGACACTTACAGATACTAAGAGGGGCGAAGGACGAAGGGCGAGGGGCGAAGTAACCTCTGCCTACATCCTGAGAACTATAAAATGAAAAGGCCGGAGTTTCCGGCCTTTTTCTTTGTTTAGTTAATACCCAATTCTAATGCGCCATCAATATGTCGCTTTCGCCGTGATGTGAACGCGCAATACCGTATACCGGGCCTTGGTATTCTTCATTGTAAGCCAAGGCCAAATTCAACACATAAAAGACGTTGAATACGGACACAAGGACATAATCAATTAAGGAGTACTTGCCAAAGGATTGCGCAAGTTCAACGCACAAACGGAAGAAGAAGTACACGTTGTACAACGGCACAAGAAAGAAAGCAAGATGGCTCACCGGCCTTCCTACCATCTTCAACACAATTGCAACATTCCAAACCGGAATAAAGGCAGCCACCCACGGCTGATTTGCTTTGGCGAATAAACGCGCCGCACCCAAAGATCCAATAACGAGCAGAAAACCCGCCAGGAACGTATACCCCGCATACTCATTCACCAACGACTGAAAAATGCTTGAGGAATTCATAGTAAAAAAGATTTGGTTATAGAAGAGACTTTTCTCTTCTAACCATAAGACGTTTTGAAAACCAAACGGTTGCCTCTTGCGAAGGGCGAGGGGCGAAGGCGTCGCCCCTCGCCCCTCGCCCCTCGCCCTTCTCACTTCACATAAGGTCCCACCTCCACCACATTACTTTCATTCATATCGCGGTCTACAATCTTCACCTTGAAGAGCACCGTGTCAAAACCATTAACATTATCACCCAAATTCCAGATAGGCATGTCAATGCTTATCACGCCCTCTTGTGTTTGATCCTGACCAGTTGGTTTCGCCCAAGGCACAACATAGTAAAACGGCACGTCATCATCTGGAAAGGGACCATTGCATGGGTCAATCGGCACCAACACCCATAGTCCATTTTGCATTTTATAATATTCAGCATACAGGTTCCAGCGACGAATACAAGGTTCGAATAATCCCGAAGTATCCGCTTCTTCTAACCCGAAATTACCATCACCATCCGTAAAACTCAATACCATAGTGGCTCCAGTTCCTGACACATCGAGGCGGCCCGACAATAAGCGCGGCTCATCAGGAAAATTTTCACGCTCCAAACAACCCGCGAAAAGAAAAGAAATTCCGAATAAAATGAGTGAGTACTTCATGATCCTCAAAACTATCGATTTTCTTTGTTCCCGAATGAAAATTCTGCCTGATCCTTTTTCTATCACCACGAGTGCCGCTTGCAATGCAACGGCTCTGGAGATATTCCGACATCAGGCCGAGCATTGTGATATCTATCGCCAGTACCTGCAGGCGATAAAAGTTGATGCGTCTGAAATACAAAACGCCACCGACATTCCCTATCTGCCCATTGCATTTTTTAAAACTCATAATGTCATCACCGGCGATTTCACGCCCGAAATAACCTTTACCAGCAGTGGCACCAGCCTTCTTCTTCGCTCAGGCACTGTTGCTCAGGATGTCCGAGCAGAGTCGAGGGCCCGGCATCACGTTCTCTCCCTTGCCACCTACCGCAAAGCATTCCAACAAGCATTCGAACTGCAATACGGCTCACCTTCCGACTATGTGATATACGCGCTGCTTCCGTCATACCTCGAACGAGAGGGCTCATCACTCATCCTCATGGCCGAAGAGCTTATCGCACAAGCACAGCCAGGAAGCGGATTCTTTTTGCGGCATCACGAAGAGTTGCAATCACTGCTCATCGAAAACGAAAAAGCAGGAAACAAAAATCTGCTGCTCGGCGTCACATTCGCTCTACTCGATTTTGCGGAGGCGATGCCCACAGCGTTGCCCAACACCATCATTATGGAAACCGGCGGTATGAAAGGACGGCGCAAAGAACTCATTCGTGAAGAGGTGCACAGGATATTGAAATACGCATTTCAGGTAACGCACATCCACAGCGAATACGGCATGACCGAACTACTCTCGCAAGCCTACTCGCAAGGCGACGGCATCTTCCATTGTCCACCCTGGATGAGCGTTTCGGTTCGCGACGTACAAGATCCACTCAGCAACATCTCATCCGGAAAAGGCGGACTCAACATCATGGATCTGGCGAACATCGATTCGTGTGCGTTCATCGCTACACAAGATCTCGGCATCGTTTACCCCAACGGCACCTTCGAAGTCACCGGTCGTTTCGACCACGCAGACGTCCGTGGGTGTAACTTGATGGTGGTGTAATCAGAGAGGATTGTAGGATTGTAGGAACGTAGGATTGCAGAATGATATGGAGCGCAACGCAGGCCCAAAACAGCGTGCATGAAACACTCAATTGCCACCGGGCATCCTGCAACTTTCAACCTTTAACTTTCAATTTATTCAACCCCAGAGGCGCAGAGCTCGCAAATATTTTTCTCTGCGGTTAACAAAAATTCCTATTCTATCAAGCAACCATGCATTCCCTATGGCGTCTTTCTTCTGGAGCACAACTCCACGATAAAACCAAATCCTTAAGATGTGCTGCAACACACTTTCGGTTTTTGACTATCATGATTTCCTAAACAAATAAGCCGGGCTCGAAAGGGACCGGTTTATTTTTTGGTTCTAACCGGAGTTGGTTTTAACCGCGGAGGCGCAGAGGAAAAAGAGTTTTGAGAGGATTCTTTTAATTGCACCTTGACTTGAGATTGAAGGAAGTCTATTCTTCTAAGCCGTTCACAACTCTTCGAATACCATTCTTCAATAGGATTGTATTGAAGTTGATTAGCAATCCCAACCGATAATTTCCTTGTTTCAGGTAACTGAGTAGTTGTGCCAAATGAATATCGTTGATTTCACTGACCGCCTTGGTTTCAATGACCAACCGGCCTTCAACCAACATGTCCATTCGAAATCCGCATTCAAGCTGAACACCTTGGTAAGTGAGTGGCATCGTGATTTCCTTTTCGACCTGCAATCCCAATTGAGAAATCTCGTAAAACAAACATTCCTGATAGGCCTTCTCCAGCAATCCGGGACCAAGCTCTCTGTGAACCTTCATGGCTGCACCAACAACCGCGTAGCTAAGCTCATTGTAAGTCATTTTTGGCAGCAAGATTCGGTATCGAATGCATGGCATGCAACCCATAAAGTATAGGAATATATTACGGCCTTAAGCTAACGCTATCATTATTAACCGCAGAGGCGCAAAGAATGCAAAGATTCTTTTCTCTCTGCATTCTCCGCACCTCTGCGGTTAAAAAAATCCTTGTGGTTAAAAAACGCGCAGCAGGAAGTAGTTCTTCTTCCCCCTTTGCAACAACACCACTCCACCGGCCAATACATCGCTTTGTGCAAGCACGCGTTCGGTGTCTGCTTTTACTTTGTTCACGCTGATGCTACCTTCCTGCAAGGCTCTGCGGGCTTCGCCATTCGACTTCATGAAGCCGCTCTTCACCAGCGCATCCACAATCGAAATACCGGCCGATAATTCCTCGCGAGTTACATCGCCCTGAGGCACGCCTTCGAAAATCTCCATCAACGTTTCACTGCTCAGCCTGCGCAAATCTTCATCGGTGCTCT
>JAIYBR010000031.1 GCA_027488435.1 Flavobacteriales bacterium | reverse complement strand
TTCTGCATTAGCGGCTTCACCATTACCAGATAAATCGCGTAGGAAATACTATTTAGCAGAATAAACACATCGCCCAACAATGAGCTGTGGCCACCCACTTCGCCGTTACTCGACCACAAAAGCATCGAGGCTCCAACTGCTCCGAGAGCTACCCCTGCAACCTTCATCTTCGTTATGGCTTGCTTGAGAAAAACGGCACTCAACACCATCACGATAATCGGATTGCTTGTCATGATGATGCTCGCGTTTACAGGCGAAGTAAGCGCAAGCCCGTTGAAAAAAAGCAATTGATTGGTCGCCACACCGGCGATAGCACACGCAACAAAACGCCACCAATCTTCGCGACGAGGGAGAACAATTTTGCGAATGGAAATTATCCAAAACAATACGGCTGCTCCTATTACCCTTAGCGCAATAAAACTCGTGGGCTCAATAGGATCGGGCATCACCGACTTGGCGATGATGAAGTTGGCACCGTAAATAAGTGCCACCGCCAACAACGCCATATGTGCCCAAAAGTTCTTCGGCATTAAAGAGTGGCCTTGGCTTCTGCCACAACCTTGGCGGCATTGCCAATAAAGATGCGGTCGCCGTTTATCATGACAGGGCGCTTCAGAAATGTATACTCCTCTAAAATGTATTTGCGGTAATCCTTCTCAGTGAGCTTCATCTCGTTCAAACCCATCGAACGATACTTCATTGCAACGCGACTGAATAAAGCCTCATACGAGCCGGCCAGTTTTTTCATTTCATCTATCTGTGCAGCCGTGATTGGTTCCAGCTTGATGTCTTGCATTTCAAAACCCTTGAGCTTGCTGCCCCATTCTTTGATGATGCGTTGATTCGTTCCGCAATTTCCGAGGTGATAAACTTTTTTCATACTAATCTATTTGCGCGAAAAACCACGAATGACCCCTACGAGTTCATCGAGGCCCGGACCAAAATGTTCGTTGTTGTCCACAACCAAATTGCATTCGCTGACAAAAGGCTCCAGGTATTTCTCTTCAGCCGGACGCACATGATTAAACCACTGATAGCGCACCTGATCTTCACCAAAGCCGCGCTCTTTGCCATCGCGTTGAATGCGGCGCTGCAGGCGCTCCTCATGATGCACATCGATGTAGACTTTGTAATCGAGCTGGTTCCAGATTTCCTCGTAGTGAAAAACAAATAGCCCTTCCATGATTACAACAGGCGCCGGACTGACAATTACCTTCTGCGGCTCCCAGGCCGGGTTGTTGAAATTGTACTCCAGCTTCTCGATGGATTCGCCGTTGATTAACCGCATCATGTCGTCATGAAAATGCTTCCGATTAATGGATGTCGGCATATCAAAATTGTGCTGACCGTTTTCATCCACGTGCTGCTTCTCTTTAGGCTCGTAGTAATTGTCTTGCGACACGAGTGCAACTTCATCTGCCGTAAAATGATTCATCAAGTCGCGCAGAAAACTAGTCTTTCCTGAGCCGCTACCTCCTGCTATTCCGATTAAGAATGTTTGTTTGTGCTTCACGGGGTAAAAATAACTAGCTTGAAAGTCTATCCGCAATCAACCTATCATTCGCCAGCCTCGGCACCTTATTCTGACCTCCGAGTTTTCCAACCGAACGCATGTATTCGTTGAATGCGCCCTTGCGCACAAACGTCAATACTGCCGGCCGAAGCACTCCTCCCTGGATCAAATCCCGATAATAGATATTCCGACGTTGCATGGATACGTCAAGCATTTCTGCCATTCGATTGTGTATGTCTTGCGATACTTCAGAATCGACTTCAATTAACCATTCGTGAAAAGGCAAACCTGTCGCGGGAGCAACCATAGGCGCTACATGAAACTCATTCACTTGCATGCCGATCGCTTCACACACTTCCGTCATCACGCCTTCGACTTCTTCCGCAATCACATGCTCGCCAAACGCACTCGTAAAATGCTTGATACGGCCTGTTACTTTGATGCGTGGCGGATCCAAAGATGTAAACTTCACTGTGTCACCAATGCTATAACTCCACAAGCCGGCATTGTTGCTCAACACAAGCGCATAATTCACACCAACCTTTACATCAGTGAGCGACAAACGAGTCGGCCGCTCATTGAAATATTCATCACTCGGTATGAACTCGAAAAAAATTCCGCTGTTCACATTCAACAACAAACCATCGGCTTCTTGTGAATCCTGAAAGGCGATAAATCCTTCACTAGCCGGATACAACTCTATGATGGGAATTCGCTTGCCAATGAGCTGTTCAAAGCGCGCACGATAGGGCTCAAAGTTCACACCACCATACACAAACAAATCAAAATCGGGAAACAATTCACGAATCGTTTGCTTCCCCGATTTCTTCAACAAAACTTCAAAATACATCTGCACCCAATTCGGTATGCCACTTATCAAAGTCATGCGTTCGCGAAGCGTTTCCTCTGCAATGCGATTCACCTTTTCCTCCCAATCTTCAACGCAATTCGTTTCGTAGGATGGCATACGATTTCTCTGAAGATAAGCAGGCACGTGATTGGCCACAATGCCTGATAAGCGACCGTAAGGAATTCCACTGGGCAACAAATCCATCTTAGGACTTCCCTGCAGAAAAATCATCTTTCCCGAAGTGAAGGAAGATTGTCCTGTTTCCGCTATATAGCTCAACAACGCATTGCGGGCTGTACCAATGTGATTCGGAAGGGAGTCATTTGTAAGTGGGATATACTTCGTGCCGCTCGTCGTGCCACTCGTCTTGCAGAAATACTTGGGCACGCCGGGCC
>JAIYBR010000268.1 GCA_027488435.1 Flavobacteriales bacterium | reverse complement strand
TACCCCTTACCCCTTACCCCACACCCCTTCCAATGATCAGATTCCGCCTCACCGCCCTTGGCTTCATGCAATTCTTTGTATGGGGAGCCTGGCTCATTACCATCGGCACATATTGTTTTAATGCGAAGGGGTGGTCCGGAGCGCAGTTTGGTGCCATTTTCAGCACACTGGCACTTTCATCGCTTTTCATGCCAGCACTCACAGGTATCATAGCCGATCGTTGGATGAATGCTGAGCGTTTGTATGGTATACTGCATATTCTCTATGGTTTGATTCTGTTTGCTGTGCCGGGCGTGAATGATCCGAACACCTTGTATTATGTGATTTTCGCGGCCATGATTTGTTATATGCCAACTATTTCACTTTCCAACTCGATCAGTTATCGAATTTTAAAGGATGCCAACTATGATGTAATCAAGTCTTTTCCGCCTATTCGAGTGTGGGGCACGATTGGGTTTATAGTAGCGATGTGGGTAACGAATATTACCGGAAGCAAGGCCAACGCTAACCAGTTCATCATTGCCGCTATTGGTGCCATCGGGCTGGGTATCTATTCGTTCACGCTTCCTGCGTGCAAACCTCAGAGAAGCATGGATGGTCAAGCTTCCTGGGTTGATCAAATGGGCTTTGGTGCGTTCCGATTGTTGGGCAATTATCGCATGGCTCTGTTCTTTACATTTTCGATGTTTTTGGGAGCCGCCTTGCAGTTGACGAACATGTATGGGGACTCGTTTTTAGATGACTTCAAACGATTTCCGGAGTATGCCGATTCGATGATTGTGAAGTACTCCACAATCATCATGTCCATATCGCAAATCTCTGAAACCTTATTCATCCTTACCATTCCATTTTTCCTAAAACGATTTGGAATCAAGCAGGTGATGCTAATTTCGATGCTTGCCTGGGTTTTGCGTTTTGGATTGCTCGCGTATGGTAATCCTGCAGATGGTTTGTGGATGATTGTATTGTCTTGTATTGTTTATGGTATGGCCTTCGATTTCTTCAATATCTCAGGTTCATTATTCGTTGAAACCAGCACCGACGCATCTATTCGCTCCAGTGCACAGGGCGTTTTCATGATGATGACTAACGGGGTAGGTGCATTTCTGGGAAGTAAAATAAGTGGATACTTAATCGATGCCTATTTTACGGAATCGGGAGAGAAGGAGTGGACGGGCATTTGGCTGAGCTTTGCTGCCTATGCATTGATAGTTGCCATTTTATTTGCGATCATGTTCAAGTCTCCGACAGGAAAGGTTGAACGTGTATCGCATTGAAGTAAAATTGCTATGTATGTTTTAAAGAGGAAGTTGTAAATGAGTTCGATTGCAAAGTGGATGAAGAGGAGATGGAAATGGCTGCTACCCGTTATGTGTGCTTTGGCACTTACATTTTACTATCGTTTTGATATTGCGGAATATTCGAGGAAGTTTTTGGGTATAGTTCTGCCTGAAAATCCGAGGCCTCCAGACGTATCTGTTCTAGAGTGGTGTGAGCAGAATTACGGAGAGCAAATTCGCGAAATTTCCCAAGAGCTGGAATTGCCCTATCCATACCTCATGGCCTTGGCCGTTCTGGAATGCAGCGGTGAAAAGCCTGCCGGACAACGTTTTGAGCGACATGTATTCAACGAACTCATGAAGGTGAAAACTGGTAAACGCAGAAAGTATGAGACGGCGACACGCGAAAAACTCGAGTCTCTCGACGAAGAGGAAATACGCTCACTAGCCACGAGCTGGGGACCATTTCAATTGATGGGGTACAAGGTATTCGAGATGGATTTGTCCATTGACGATCTGAAAAACGATGATGATGCCTGTTACCATGGCGCTCGATGGATCAAGAAGCAGTACGGTCGATTTTTGACTAAGAATAAATGGAAAGACGCTTTCCATATTCATAATACGGGCAAGCGTTTTCCCCTCTCAGGAAAGTCTAAGACCCATCATCCATACTATGTGTCGGATGGTTTGCGATACGTTAAATACTATTCTGAAAAAGAAAAGTGATCGGAGTGATTTATAGCCTTCTGATGTGCTTATATTTAGACCGAATAAATTTCAAAATCTTCCTATGAAGTCATTCTACTTGATTTGCTTTAACATAGCTCTCAGCGTAAGCCTGTTTGCCCAGCAAATATCACCAACGGTAATCTCGACGGGTGGAGGCTCTTACCAGTCGTCACAGTTCGCCATCGATTACACCATTGGTGAAACCTTTATCACGACGCTCACGGGCAACGGGTATATGGTTACTCAAGGTTTTCATCAGCCGAATATCCCCGCAATAGAAGGCTGTACATCCGAAGACGCTTGCAACTACGATGCACTGGCAACGTTGGAGAATAACACATGCATTTTCATAGGAGACCAATGTGATGATGCTATTGCGGAAACTGTTAATGACGTCATTGGAGCAGATTGTTTTTGTGAAGGTGAGTTCGTAGAGATTCTCGGCTGCACGGAGATGAGCGCATGTAACTATGATGCATCTGCGAATACCGATGACGGCAGCTGTTACTTCTCTGGCGATAACTGCGACGATGGCGATGCCACCACAATCAACGATGTCTACAACATCGATTGTGTTTGTGAAGGCGAGGTGATTGTGGTAAT
>JAIYBR010000242.1 GCA_027488435.1 Flavobacteriales bacterium | reverse complement strand
GTAGCGAAGGGCGAAGGGCGAAGGGCGAAGGGCGAAGGGCGAAGGGCGAAGGGCGAAGGGCGAATATTCTTAACTAAAATGTCTTAAAGTTAATCCATATTAAACGTAGAAAAAAGGCCTGACATGGAATTTCCACGTCAGGCCTTTTTCATTCGCCCCTCGCCCTTCGTCCCTCGTCCCTCGTCCCTCGTCCCTCGTCCTTCGCCCTTCGCCCCTCAATTCGGGTTTACCGAAGGAAACGGCGACCGCACCTCATGCACAATCTCAAGTGTTGTTCTGAATGCAGCCACACGCGAACCATATTTATCCGAATGTTCTTTTTGAAGCGCCGGAGCGAACTGCTCCATATATTCATTCAAATCATGCTGGCTTCTTGCAATGTATTGAATGGCGTAGGTAATTCCGTTCTCTTCATATTCATGAATTCTACAGATCCGATTTTCCAGAAACATGCCTGTATTCATCACATCGGGTATGTGCTTGTGCTTCATCCAGTCGAGCCATTCTTCATGAATGTCGGCATCGACGCTGCAGGTTACGTTGTAGAGAACGCGATTCATAGTCAATAATAATGTTGCAAAGATTGGTGATAAATGAGCTGAATTTCTGCAGCAGAAATTTTTCGCAGGAACGAATGTCAGCACAATGTTTCGTTAGTTTTGGCAAAACTTCCAAACGATGTATACAGGATTACTTCATTTGCACTCTTTTCTGCGCTGGGTCGGGCTGCTGTTGATGCTCATCACCATTGTCGATAGCCTCGTGCGCATTTATCGTCCGTTCCTTAACAACGAAAGGAAACTAGGACTCATCACCATGATTATCCTTCATACCCAGTTGCTACTAGGAATTGCGTTGTATTTCGTGAGTCCTCTTGTGGCCAATGCCATCGAATCGGGCAATATCATGAAGGACCCTGTGAATCGTTTTTATTTGGTTGAACACTTTTTAGGAATGGTCATCGCGATTGCTTTGGTGACGATTGGTCATTCAAAGGCCAAGAAGCAAAGCGAAAGCTGGGCAAAACACAAGCTCATTTTCACCTACTACACGATTGCGCTTATTCTCATTTTAATCAGTATCCCATGGCCGTTCAGAATGGTAGGAGAAGGACGCGGCTGGTTCTGATTGCTTCGTTAGCCGCACTTCTTGTTGTTGCATCATGTGGTGGGTCAAAAACCCGCGATCAATTTCCTGTCAGCTCAACCGATGATGGCAAGGTAGATTTTGCCCTCGTGAAAAAACTCTATGACGTGAAGTGCGCATTATGTCATGGCTATGATGGAGCTCAGCAATTTGCCGGAGCCAAGGATTTAACTCAGAGCGTGCTTCCGAAAAATGAAGTAGTGTTGCGCATATCAGAAGGCAAGGGAACCATGCCTCCTCATAAGGATGTGCTCAGCGAAGAGCAGATAGATGCGCTTGCCGATTTTGTATTGACGTTGCGAAGCACGCAACCCTAGTCTTGTTGAATTTTGATAGAAAAAAAGAACAAACTGATTTCAACCGCCAAGGAGCAGGAAACCTGTGTGTTGGTTGGAATTGTAACACGTGATCAATCGCGCGAGCAGTTGGCAGAGTATCTCGACGAGCTGGCATTTCTCGCTGAGACAGCCAATGCGCGATGCCTGAAGCGCTTCACACAAAACCTCGATCGACCCGATACCCGCACGTTCATCGGTAGTGGTAAACTGCAAGAGTTGAAAGAGTATGTGGTCGAGCATAAACCGGCCATGATCATCTTCGACGATGAGTTGGCGCCTTCCCAGCTGCGAAATCTGGAAGGCACGTTCAAAGAAATGAACGTAAAAATTCTCGATCGCAACAACCTCATTCTCGACATTTTCGCAAGTCGTGCTCGCACCGCTCATGCTAAGAAGCAAGTGGAGTTAGCTCAGTACGAATACCTGCTGCCTCGGCTTACACGCATGTGGACCCACTTGGAAAAGCAACGCGGTGGTATTGGTATGCGCGGCCCCGGTGAACAGGAAATTGAAACCGACCGACGCATTGTGCGCGATCGCATTGCTTTTTTGAAGGAGCAGCTGAAGGAGATAGACAAGCAGATGGCCACTCAGCGAGGTAATCGCGGTGCATTGGTGCGTGTGGCATTGGTGGGCTACACCAACGTAGGCAAGAGCACCATCATGAATATGCTTTCGAAGAGCGACGTATTTGCCGAAAACAAACTCTTTGCAACACTCGATACCACTGTGCGAAAAGTGGTAGTTCATAATTTGCCTTTTTTGCTCACCGACACAGTTGGCTTCATTCGGAAACTACCTCACCAGCTCATCGAATCATTTAAGAGCACACTCGACGAAACACGCGAGTCGGACTTGCTGGTGCATGTGGTCGATATTTCACACCCGCAGTTTGAAGATCATTTCAACGTGGTGAATGAAACGCTCAAAGAGATTGGCGTGGGCGATAAACCTACCATGGTAATCTTCAACAAGATCGACGCGTACAAACACATTCCCAAAGCAGAAGACGACCTCACGCCGCCCACTCGTGAGAACATTACCCTCGAGGAATTGCAACGCACGTGGATGGCGCGCCTTCAAAACTCGGACGTCGTATTTATTTCAGCAGCCAAGAAGCTCAATGTGGATCAGCTTCGCGACACACTGTATGAGCGTGTGCGTCAGATTCACATTACGCGATTCCCGCACAACGATTTCCTATTCCCTATGGAGTGACGCCTCAGGGGCGATGTGCGATGTGCGATGTGCGACGATAATGCAGGTTATCAATCCGGACTCCCCCTGTTTCACTATTTACTATTCACTATTTCACTCCTTCACCCCTTCACCCCCTTGTGAAAACAATCCTCATAACTTCACATGTGTGCCACGTGTCACTTTGATACATTCGCGCTACAAATTCTATTCACGCGTTTATGAGCAACACAGCATCACCCGCCAATTTCAGGGTGTCGCACATGGCCGAGAATCTCATCGGTTCTGAAATCATCAAGCTCGCCGGAGAAATCCGCGAGCTCATGGCAAAAGGAGAGAAGATTTACAATTACACCATCGGTGATTTTGATCCGAAGATTTTTCCAATTCCGGCAGAGCTGAAGCAAGCTATTGTGGATGCTTACATGAACGACGAAACGAATTATCCGCCTGCCGATGGTATGTTGGATTTGCGCAAGGTCGTTGCCCGGGCAATTGCTCAGCAGCAGTCGCTCGAATACGCGGCCGATGAAATTCTCATCGCAGGGGGAGCACGCCCCATCATCTACGCCATTTTTCAAGCCGTAGTCGATCCCGGTGACAAAGTTGTTTTCCCTGTGCCGAGTTGGAACAACAACCATTACACACACCTGTCGCATGCGAAGCAGGTGTTTGTAGAAGCCAAGGCAGAAAACAATTTTTTGCCTACGGCAGAAGAGCTAAAGCCCTATTTGTCGGATGCTACGTTGCTTGCATTGTGTTCACCGCTCAATCCAACGGGTACCGTGTTTTCCAAACAACAACTCGAAGATATTTGTGATTTAGTGGTAGCGGAAAACAAACATCGTTCGCCCGACGAGAAGCCGCTTTATCTCATGTACGACCAGATTTATGCGGTGTTGTGTTATGGCGACGCCAAGCATTTTGATCCCGTTTCGTTGCGACCTGAATTGCGCCCATACACGATTTTCGTCGATGGTATTTCGAAGAGTCTCGCTGCAACCGGAGTGCGCGTAGGTTGGGCATTTGGTCCACGCAAGGTGATCGATAAAATGAAGAGCATTCTCGGACACGTGGGCGCCTGGGCACCGAAGGCCGAGCAAGTGGCCAGTGCGAAATACCTGAGCAATCAAACGGCTGTCGACACCTTTCTTTCCTCGTTCAAAGGCGAGATAGAAGAGCGTCTTCAAGGGTTCTACAGCGGTATTCAGACGTTGAAGTCGGAAGGATTTGCTGTCGATGCTATTGCGCCTATGGCCGCGATTTATCTCACGGTAAAGTTCGATTTGAAAGGATATGTCAAGCCCGATGGCAGTGTAATCGAAAGCACTACGCACATCACCCAATACCTGCTGCAGGAAGCCAAATTGGCTGTTGTTCCTTTCAGCGCGTTTGGAGCATCGAAGGAAAGCGTTTGGTATCGATTGTCGGTTGGTACTGCCACGGTTGCCGATGTGCACGCGTCGATTGAAAGTTTGCATGTGGCACTGGCTAAATTGAAGAGGTAGTTTTTTTAAGCGGCACCGGCGCTAGAGTCAATTTGCAGATAGAGTTGTTGGGGTGAGTTTGTTTTTTAACCGCAAAGGCGCGGAAAACGTAGAGTATTGAGCTTCTCTTTTGCGTGCTCGGCGACCTTGCGGTACTTTGTACTTTGTTATTTGTACTTCCCACACCAATTGGAACAAGGAGAATGGAGAATGGAGAACTGTGGCGCAACAGTTCTCCATTCTCCATTCTGCAAATCGGTCTAGCCACTTGCACCCTTCCCATTCATATTCCCATAACCGGAATATTTTATAGGTTTTTTATGTCGCTCGTGCGCATCAGTTTTGCTGCGTATTAGAATTCCTGCTAAACAGATGTTGTTCGTTCGGACAACTTCATATACCTTTGTAACCCATGAGTGACGTAAAACTCAGAACCATCGTTTTGTATGAACACTATTTTTCTGCATTCTATGGAAGGCAGCGACAGAAAGTGAAAGACAAGATTGTATGGACTTTTCGAATTATTGAAACTCAATATCACATACCCTCCGACTATTTAAAACATGTGGAAGGAACCGAAGGGCTTTACGAAATAAGGGTTCAGCAGGGGAGTAACATTTTTCGAATTTTCTGTTTTTTCGATGATGACAAACTGGTGGTATTGGCGAATGGATTCCAGAAGAAGACGCAGAAAACACCGATGGTAGAAATTGAACGTGCATTAAGAATCAAGAAAGAATATGAACAAGAAAAGAAATATAAAGACACTTGATCAATTTGTTGAAGAGCAGTACGGCAAGAAGGGGACTCCGAAGCGCGATAAAATGGAAAAGGGATACGAAGCCTTCAAGCTTGGTTTTCTCATTCAGCAAGCAAGACTTGAAAAGGGAATGACACAGGAGGAGCTCGCCGCTAAGTGCGGAACGAACAAGGGCTACATTTCAAAAATCGAAAACGACATCAAGCAAGTACGCATCTCAACACTTCAGAAAATTGTGGAGATTGGGCTGGGTGGTAAGTTGCAGTTGTCGATTAAGCTGTGAGGAGTTTTTTTATAACCGCAGAGGCGCAGAGTGCGCAGAGTTTTGAGCTTCGCTTTTGCGTCCCCTGGCGACGCCGCGGTACTTTGTACTTTGTCATTTTTACTTCCCACACCAATAGGAAGAAAGAAGAATGGAGAATGGAGAACTGTGGCGCAACAGTTCTCCATTCTTATCTTCGCTCATAATCCGCAATCCACATCCATAATCCGTAATCAACATGAAACAAACTCTCCTCCTCACCATAGCTCTTCTCGCAAGCGCAGCTCTAACCGCGCAATCCCTCACCCCCACGGTCATGGCTACTGCCGGCTTCGGCTATTCTTCACCGGAACTACAAGTCGATATGACCATCGGTGAAACGTTCATCATGACTCTACAAACACAAGATAACATGCTTACCCAGGGCTTCCATCAACCTGAAGCTTCGACCATCTTGAGTGTCGACGATAAGGAAGTGGCTGCAGTTGTATCCATTTTCCCTAACCCCGCCACACACGATGTAAACGTTACTGTCAATGGCGCTGCTCCCAATGAAGTGCATGTATTCGATGGCACCGGTCGCATCGTGATGAGCGCACAACGTTCATCAAGCATCAATATCCAATCGCTCGCTGCAGGTATGTACACTCTCCGTGTTGTAAGCGGAGGTGATGAGTACAATGCACGGGTTGTGAAGGAATAGGTAAAAGGGGTAATCGGAAAAGGGGTAGGGTATAAGCTATAAGGTAAACACTTCACCACCTTACCCCTTTTCCGATTACCCTTTCCCCCTTCGCCCTTTGTTTACAACCTCGCGCCTCGTGTTCATAACCGTGTGTTGCGCGAACGATAGAAATTTCTACGTTTGTTCTGAAACGATTTTTACATGATTGCAAGACTGCCGTTCACAGAAATGTAGCGGCAGTTTTGCTTTTTATACCTTTGAGGTCAACGAAATTGCCGTGAGTACCGTCGACGAAAAAGATACTTCCTCTGTTGTAGAAACCCCGCTCATGAAGCAGTACAACAGCATCAAGGTGAAATACCCCGATGCACTGTTGCTGTTTCGCGTGGGCGACTTCTACGAAACGTTTGGCGAAGATGCTGTGAAGGCAGCGCGCATTCTCGGCATCGTGCTCACCAAGCGTAAGAACGGTGCTGCGGCGTATGTGGAGCTCGCAGGTTTTCCGCATCATTCGCTCGATACGTATTTGCCCAAACTGGTGCGCGCAGGAAACCGCGTAGCTATTTGCGATCAGCTAGAAGATCCCAAGCTTACTAAGACCATTGTGAAGCGCGGTGTTACGGAGTTGGTAACGCCGGGTGTTTCGTACAACGAGAAAACACTGGATACGCAAAGCAATACATTTCTCGCAGCGGTAACGAACAAGGAAAACACCTGGGGCGTTGCGTTTCTCGATATCTCTACAGGTGAATTTCTCACGGCGCAAGGCAGTCAGGAATACATTGATAAACTGCTTCAGAGTTTCCGACCGAGCGAGGTGCTCTATCAAAAGAATACAGATAAGCAATTCAAGGAAGCCTTTGGCGATAAGTTCTTCACGTTTCGATTGGACGACTGGGTGTTCACCCACGAGTTTGGAAGTGAGTTGTTGAACAAACACTTCGAAACGCGCAGCCTGAAAGGCTTTGGTGTGGAAGACCTGAAGGTGGGTGTCATTGCTGCAGGTGCGGTGTTGCACTACTTGAGCGAAACACAACACGACCGTGTTGATCACATACGCAGTCTGTCGCGCATCGAAGAAGATCAATACGTGTGGCTCGATCGCTTCACCATTCGCAACCTCGAGTTGGTGAGCAGTGGCAATGAAAACGCAACCACTTTGTTGCATGTAATCGACCAAACGGTAACGCCCATGGGCTCACGCCTCATGCGCCGCTGGTTGTTGTTGCCGTTGAAAGATGAAGCGCGCATCGCACGTCGACATGCAGTGGTAGCGCATTTCACTTCGCATCAAGAATCGCTTGAGCACTGGCAGTCGGAGTTGAAAAACATCGGCGACCTCGAGCGTCTTATATCGAAGGTTGCTGTGGGTCGAATTGCACCGCGTGAGGTGCATCACATACGTCGCGCGCTCGATTGCATTGCTCCGCTCAAATTGTTTTTGGAAGGAAGTGGCCATGCAGAGCTCGCACACTTGGGCGCACAGCTCAACGCGTGCGACGCAGTGCGTGAGCGCATTGCTCGAGAGTTGCACACCGAAGCACCTATGGCGGTGAATAAAGGAAACGTCATAGCAGATGGTGTTAATACCGAACTCGATGAATACCGTCGATTGGTTTTTCACGGCAAGGACCACCTCCAAAAAATACAAGACCGCGAAAGCGAGCGCACCGGAATACCGTCGCTGAAGATTTCATTCAACAACGTATTCGGTTACTACCTCGAAGTGCGCAACACGCATAAAGACAAAGTGCCTGCAGATTGGATCCGCAAGCAAACTCTTACACAAGCCGAGCGATACATCACCGAAGAGTTGAAAGACTACGAGGGAAAGATTTTGGGCGCAGAGGAAAAGATGTCGTCGATTGAATTGCGTTTGTTCAACGAATTGGTTGCAGCCATCGCTGAGTTCACGGCAGCCATTCAAACCAATGCGCAAATAATAGGTCAGCTCGATGTGCTCATGAGCCTAGCGCGTGTGGCCTTGCGAAACGGGTATGTGAGACCTGCGATCAATGCAACAACTGCAATTAAGATTGTAGAAGGCCGTCATCCGGTGATTGAACTTGCGCTCCCTGCCGGTGAATCGTATGTAAGCAACGATGTTTATCTCGACAACGACGCACAGCAAATCATGATGATTACCGGACCCAACATGTCGGGGAAAAGTGCCGTGTTGCGTCAAACGGCGTTGATTGTCATCATGGCGCAAATGGGAGGCTTTGTCCCTGCACGTGCTGCCGACATCGGCATCGTCGACAAGATTTTTACACGCGTAGGAGCCAGCGACAACATCAGCAGTGGTGAGTCGACATTCATGGTTGAAATGAATGAAACGGCGAGCATTCTCAACAACCTTTCAGATCGCAGCTTAGTGTTGCTCGATGAAATTGGCCGAGGTACTTCTACCTACGATGGCGTGAGCATCGCCTGGGCGATTGCTGAATACCTGCACGAGTTTCCGAAGGCAAAGGCGAAGACTCTCTTCGCAACTCACTACCACGAGTTGAATGATATGTGCACTTCGTTTTCACGCATACACAATTTTAATGTGAGTGTGAAAGAGGTGGGTAACAAAGTAATCTTCCTGCGCAAACTTCAACAGGGAGGAACCAATCACAGCTTTGGTATACACGTAGCGCGCATGGCGGGTATGCCGGTGAAGGTCGTTGAACGAGCGAAGGAGATATTGAAGCATTTAGAAAACACCCACGGCTATGACGATGCGAAACGTTCAGCTTCTATCGCAAATACTAAATCGGATAATGCAGCTGCGCAATTGAGTTTCTTCCAACTCGACGATCCGTCGCTCGCTCAAATACGCGAAGAGATACTCAATATCGACATCAACAACCTCACGCCGGTAGAGGCGCTGATGAAGTTGAATGAGATTAGGAAGATTGTGGGAGGAAAGTGACGAGTGACGAGTGGCGAGTGGCGAGTGGCGAGTGGCGAGTG
>JAIYBR010000069.1 GCA_027488435.1 Flavobacteriales bacterium | reverse complement strand
GCTATAGCAGGCGGATTGGGTTGCTTCGAGCCACGCAAACCGCCGATTGGAAACATTGCACAGTTTGAAGACAAGGGAATCGAATACATAGTGCGCGACCCAAATTTTTACCAGGGAAAGCGTGTCATTATAAGCGGTGGCGGCGATAGTGCGCTAGACTGGTCTATCTTCCTGGCGAATGGCGTAGCATCCGAAGTAACACTCATTCACCGCAGTAAGAGTTTCAGAGGCCATCCCGATAGCGTTCAGAAGGTGCTCGATATGTCGGCTACGGGTAAAATCAAACTTATCAAGGATGCTGAAGTGGTTGGTTTGAATGGAGGCGATAAGCTCGAGTCGATCGAAGTGGATGTTCAGGGTGATGAAAAACAAACGCTGTCAACCGATCATTGGTTGCCGTTGTTTGGATTGTCGCCCAAGTTGGGACCACTTGCTGATTGGGGACTCAACATCGATAAGAACTCCATCGAGGTAAACACGTTCGACTACAGTACAAACGTTCCGGGTATCTATGCCATTGGCGACATCAATACCTATCCGGGAAAGTTGAAGCTCATTCTTTGTGGTTTCCATGAAGCCACACTTATGGTTCAAAGTGCGTTTAAGCGCATTTACCCCGACAAAAACTACGTCTTGAAATACACGACCGTAAATGGCGTGACCGGTTTTTAAGATTATCCTACTTTCGCCCCAGTTATGGAAAATATCATTCACGTTACGGTTGTCGATAGGGAAGGTAAAGAGCATTTGCTGGAAGCACCGACCGATATGAACATGAACATGATGGAGCTTTGCAAAAGCTACGAGCTCCCTGTCGAAGGAACTTGCGGCGGTATGGCCATGTGCGCCAGCTGCCACATGTATATTCTATCCGATCATGCTCTTCCTGAGCGCAACGACGATGAAGAAGCCATGCTCGATCAGGCGTTCTTCGTGAAGAGTAATTCACGCCTGGGGTGTCAGCTGCATCTGGCCAATGATATGCAAGGTCTGAGGGTACAGTTGGCTGAAGTTTCAGGGTAATTAGATACGGGTTTCTGCTCTGCCTTTCGTACTTTCGCGCGCCTTACAAAAGCAACTTAGTTCGTATGAAAAGAGTACTTATCACCGGTGCTGCCGGATTCTTGGGTTCGCATTTATGCGACAGATTCATCAAAGAGGGCTATCATGTCATCGGCATGGATAACCTTATTACCGGTGATTTGAAAAACATCGAGCATTTGTTTCCACACGAGCATTTCGAGTTTTATTACCACGATGTTTCCAAGTTTATCCACGTACCTGGAGAACTTGATTATATCCTGCACTTTGCTTCACCCGCAAGCCCGATCGACTATTTGAAGATACCTATTCAAACGTTGAAAGTTGGATCATTGGGTATTCATAATTGTTTAGGATTGGCCAAAGTAAAGAATGCACGTGTGCTCATAGCCAGCACGAGTGAAGTGTATGGCGACCCAACTGTTCACCCGCAGAAGGAAAGCTACTGGGGCAACGTTAATCCCGTTGGTCCGCGCGGTGTGTATGATGAAGCCAAGCGTTTTCAGGAAGCGATGACCATGGCCTACCATACCTTTCACGGAGTAGAGACGCGTATTGTACGAATTTTCAATACGTATGGTCCTCGCATGCGACTGAACGATGGTCGTGTGTTGCCGGCATTCATTGGTCAGGCGCTTCGCGGAGAAGATCTCACCGTGTTTGGCGATGGTTCACAAACACGTTCATTCTGTTATGTCGATGATTTAGTGGAAGGCATTTATCGCTTGCTGCTTAGCGACTATAGCGCACCGGTCAACATCGGTAACCCCGACGAGATTACTATCGGCGATTTTGCCGAAGAAATCATCAAGCTCACCGGAACGAATCAAAAAGTGATTTATAAGGAATTGCCCACCGATGATCCCAAGCAACGACAGCCCGATATTACGTTGGCCCGACAGTTACTTGGTTGGGAGCCGAAAGTGCACCGCAGCGAGGGTTTGAAAATTACCTATGATTATTTCAAGTCCCTTTCTGCCGATGAGCTGAATAAAGTGGAGCATAAGAATTTCGAGAAGTACATTAAAAATTGATTCCTTAATCCTCGCTTTTGTTAGCCGTTAAAAATCCTATTTTCGCGTCTCACATCGAGTATGAAGCATTTCCGAATATGATATACAATCGTTTAAAAAACAAAGAGGCCAAACTTGCCGTAATTGGACTTGGCTATGTGGGGTTGCCGATTGCACTTGAATTTGCACGGTCGATAAAAGTGGTTGGTTTTGATATCAATCAGAAACGCGTCGACATGATGCGCAACAATATTGATCCATCGCAAGAATTGGAAAGCTCTGCTTTCGAAGGATGTGATATTCACTTTACGGCAGACATCAATGAATTGAAGGATGTGAATTTCTTCATCATCGCTGTGCCTACGCCCATCAATCATCTGAACTTACCCGATTTGGGGCCGGTTCTCTCTGCATCACGCACGGTCGGTCAAGTATTGAAGAAAGGTGACTATGTGGTGTATGAATCGACTGTTTATCCCGGCTGCACAGAAGATGATTGTGTGCCGATACTCGAAGAACTTTCCGGTCTGAAACGGGTAACCGATTTTAAAGTGGGTTATTCTCCCGAGCGCATCAATCCGGGCGATAAAAACAATACGCTTCGCACCATCACCAAAGTTGTTTCAGGATGCGATGATGAATCATTGGAAGAAATTGCCAAGACCTATGAAATCGTTGTTGATGCGGGTACATTCCGCGCAGCTGGAATAAAGGTCGCAGAGGCATGTAAGATTTTAGAAAACACCCAGCGTGACGCCAACATTGCCATCATCAACGAGTTTTCGATGATCATGAATATGATGGACATCAACACCTACGATGTGTTGGAAGCCGCAGGTACCAAGTGGAATTTTTTGAAGTTTACTCCCGGTTTAGTAGGTGGTCACTGCATAGGCGTAGATCCTTACTACCTGGTTTATAAGGCCAAGAAACTCGGCTATCACAGCCGCGTTATCAGCAGCGCGCGCTACGTGAACGATGGGATGGGTCAATATGTAGGAAAGCAAACAGTAAAGAAAATTTTAGAGCAAGGTCGCAATGCTCTTGAGTCGCGCGTGTTGGTCATGGGAGCTACATTTAAAGAAGATGTGAGTGATGTACGCAACTCGAAGATGGTTGATGTGATTCGCGAGCTGGAATCGTTCAGCATTAAAGTAGACGTTATTGATCCGCATGCCGACAGCGATGAACTCAAGCATGAGTATGGTTTTGGTTTAGTGGCTGAAGCCGATAAGAACGCTTATGATGCAATCATCTTAGGTGTTGCTCACAAAGAATACAAAGACCTTTCTGAAGACGATTTCAAAGCTTATCTTCACGAGGGGAAGGGAGCGTTGATTGACCTCAAGGGGTTGTATCGTGGAAAGATGCAGGAGCTTAACTATTGGAGCCTTTAAATTAGTGACTAATGACTAATGACTAGTGACTAGTGAGGCGTGAAGGTTTCAAAGCTGATTGAATCAGGAAAATATCAAAATAATTTTTTAAAATACACTAGTTGCTGGTGCTGTTTATTCGTCACTAGTCACTAGTCATTCGTCACTATTTATGAAGCTTCTCATCACCGGCGGCGCCGGATTTATTGG
>JAIYBR010000102.1 GCA_027488435.1 Flavobacteriales bacterium | reverse complement strand
CCCTTCGCAACGATGATCGGAAATCATAGTTCATGCAACGATTACCTTACCTTATTGAAGTAGTTGCCTCCACCGTTCACTCCTGTGTGGAGGCCGAACTAGGAGGAGCAGCTAGAATTGAGTTATGTTCGGCTTTGGGTGCAGCCGGTATTACCCCCAGCTCTGGCTTATTGGAAGTAATAAAGCGACATATTTCAATTCCGGTCTTTGTCATGATTCGTCCGCGCGAGGGCGATTTCACTTATAGTGCTTCTGAACTTGAAGTAATGAAGCGTGAGATTGATCTTTTGGGAGAATCAGGCGCCGATGGATTTGTGTTCGGTATTCTCTCTGAACAAGGCTCCGTTGATACCGTTGCTACAAGCCAATTAGTAAAGCACTGTGGCGAAAAACCAGTAACATTTCATCGCGCTATCGATTGCGCAAACAACTTACTAGAATCTGTTTCGGAAATCGCGGGTTGCGGATGCGAAAGAATTCTGACCTCGGGTGGCAAAAAATCAGGTCCGGAAGGAAAAGACATGATTCTCGCCATGCATGCAATTGCGGAGGGTAAGATTCTCATTATGCCAGGCGGCGGAATTCGCCCGGACACATTCGGCAATATATATCATCCTAATATCACGGAATACCACCTAAGCGGACGTTCGCCCAAACGCTCGCCACACCCATCGACGCTTTTCGACATGGACTGGGCTGAAACATCGCGTGAAGCTATTGCTGAGGTTGTTTATCAAAAACCAGCATGAACGGCAGGCTTTTCTCGCTCGATTACTTGAGGGGTTTATGTGCCTTCGGCATCATGGTTTATCATTATCAGTATTGGCTGGAAGGCCCATTTACCGCTAATCAATTCCTGGGACGTGTGGGTGTGTATGGAGTTTCCATCTTCTATATTTTAAGCGGATTGACTCTCTTCCACGTGTATGAATACTCGCATAGCGACCGAGGTTTATCGGTCCTTTCGTTTTTCAAGAAACGATTCTTTCGGATCTTTCCACTGCTATGGTTGGCTACCATTTGTTCTGTGATTTTGTCGAAAAAGCAGCCAGACCTCCTCAATCTGTTCCTGAATTTGACCGGCTTATTTGGTTTCTTCAGCTGGGATAGTGTTCTTACAAATGGAGCATGGTCCATAGGTAACGAGCTAGTCTTTTATTCTGTTTTTCCCATCATACTCTATTCCTGTATGCGAAATCGTGTCTTGCTGGTTGGGTTAGTATTGTGTTCGGTTGCCATGCATCACTATTTCGGGTTTCACATTCTAAATCCAGATATAGACTTAGCAAATCAATGGCGCGACTATGTTAATCCATTGAATCAGATCTTCTTTTTCACGGCGGGCTGTGTAATCGGTTTACTGACGAAACGTCAATCTATTTCGCCGGCGGCAATTATCTGCATGCTAATTTGCGGCGTTGTGCTATTCATCCTTACCCCTGCTGACAGAAACACTATTCACCTTGTTAGTGGCTGGAACCGATGGATTTTTACAGCCTCATGCCTTCTCATTTGCATGGGTACTTACCGGATTGAGACAGCACTTCCAGGTAAATTACATACGGCACTGAAGTTTTTAGGAGAATGCAGTTATTCCGTTTATCTCCTTCACGCTTTGGTTTTCGCTGTTTTCGCTTATGTGGCAAAAGCAGCGCAGAGCAACGGACTTGAGGTGCCTATGATCTTCAAAATGATTATTCCAGTTGCCCTTACACTTTCGCTTTCCTATCTCGTTTATACTTACTTTGAGAAACATTTCATTCGCATGGGAAATCGAATTAGCGAAGTTAAATCGTCCTAGCAATCACCCATTCATCATACGGAATAGCCATCATAAAAACACTGATTGGCCTCGATTTTTATCATAGGAGGAACTGATGAATTCTTTTGCCTTTTACTTTAGTTTTGACCTTCCAAATTGAATTCACAATGTTTTCTAGAATCAAGCGTAGTTTCGTTCTTCTTTCAACTTTAACCCTATTAAGTTCAGGGTGCTTTTTTGCTGAAAACAACAAGGCCAATTCATCAACCGTTTCAACGCTCGTTGATCCAAAATTTGTTACTATTCAGAATAACCAGTTCTATTTGGAGGGCAAGCCATTCTACCCCAAGATTATCAACTTTGTGGTTCAACTTCGATTCAATGAAGTCGAAATGTGGCCGGCCATCTCTTCCAGCTATTGTCCAAACGGGACTCTTCCATACAATGATCGCGTTTCGAGTTTGAAAGACCTGCAGGCACATCTGAACCTTGCCAAAGAACTTGGTTATAATACGGTTCGCTTTGTTGGCATTGGTGAGCCTGAAATTCGTGATAGAACTACGGGTAAAATGAACTTCAAGGCTAGTGTTGGAGACGAACACAATTTTCCGATTTACATGCAAGATGAGAAAGACTACTCCAAGTATTTAAGAGCCATTGATGACCTATTGAATACGGCGCAAGAAGCAGAATTAAAGGCCATCTTCACAACACGACTTTTTCAGGAAGCTCCGGAAACGGAAATTAATCTGATGAAAGTAACCCGTCACTTGAAGGACAACACAACCCTGTTGGCATATGATTTTTTCAATGAGCCTTTGTATTTCGATTCATTGGAAAGAAAAAAAGAAGATGTGTTCTACATCACCTTGAAGTGGCAGCAGATTGCCAAACAAAACGATCCAAACCATTTAACTACTATCGGACTTGCCAACCAACGTGAGCTATTTGAGTGGGATCCTAACATAATCAATGTCGATTTCATTTCATTCCATCCATATGAATATGAAAAAGAACAAGTGAGGAATGAGATGTATTGGTATAGCCATTTCGTAAAGAAGCCTTGGATAATAGGGGAAACGGGCATAGCTGCGGATAACGACTCAGTTTCATATGAAGAGCAAGCTGATTTTGCCAGAAGAACAATGGAGCAAAACTACAACTGCGGCGGAATTGGCTATTCCTGGTGGCAGTTCAAAGACGTTAACTGGAAGCACTTCCATCAAGACTTTCTGGGTGTATTAAGCTTGCAGGGAACGACAATTACGAGCAAGGGAGAGGTTGTGAACGGAACTCCGAAACCCGTTAATAAAGTTATACAATCGTTCGATGTCACACAGCCAAGAGGAAAATGTGAATGCTTTTCAAATTACTACAACTTTAGCAACAACAATCAATTCAGAGTAACCGGTAAAATGGTTGATTCGGATGACAAACCCATTGAGGGGGGTGAGATTTTAGCATGGGATGCTCCGTGGATTAATCACCATGTAACAACTACAAAAGCCGATGGAACTTTTGAGTTATACAGCGAATATTCCTTTTATCATTGGATGATATCAGCGCCCTTTTTCGACCGAGTTAGAGGCGAAATGAACCCCAATACGGCTGTTAGAGGAGCAGATGGAATTCCAACCATTGACTTGGGTATTCTTAAACTCGAAAGGGTTGATGTTCCAGAATTATTCGATTAAGCATACTGCTCTCATATCTGCTGTAATCTTGTCTTTTAATCTGCGCTTGCATAGGGAGATTTGCGACGTTGGAATAGCGATGACCAGTTTTTGCGACGTGGATGTGTATACCAATAGATTTCCGTATCGTTAATCCATTGCTTTGAGGCCCAGATAACAGAGAGCGACAACATTTGAGTTGAGGCGTCTGTTGATTCAGGAACTGTCGCCCGACAATCAAACACACGTTCCTTATTCAGAAATAGTTGGAGACTATCTAATGGAAATGGCGCCCTTCGATTACACAGAGAATATTCCGTGCGGTAATAGTTTGCCCATTCAATCGCGATGCGTGGTTTAACTTTTTTCCCGGGACGGAGATTATCTGTGTTTGAAAGAAAAATCGAAATTGATTCCATAGGAGGAATCTTCAAATCAAAAACAGACTCAACGTGCGGGGAATCTTTCAGTCTTACTTTGATAACAAGCGTTTGCTGATTGCTTCTCACCTTAAATAGGTCAATAAGCAAACGATCCCCATAGGCTGTAGCTTGCTCGCTGGTAACAATGAATTGATTCCATGGAATATTGCCATTGAGATAGCCGGTAGAACGTCTCTTACCACCATTGGCATAGGT
>JAIYBR010000024.1 GCA_027488435.1 Flavobacteriales bacterium | reverse complement strand
TGTAAATCAATCGGGACAATCGTCCGGTCGCTTTGTATATCAGGCCAATAATGAAGTCCTGCTGCTACCTGCATCTCTTTCAAATTTGTTAGCCGGATGCGAAAGCCGAAGCTTTACGACCGAATTGAGTCAACCACAACAAATACTCATCAGTATTGCCATTCCAATTCGCATTAAAGAAAGCGCCTCTATTCAAGCACCGGCTGCTCAAGCACCGACTGCCCCAACCGAGGAACTTATTGAAAACGTCAATCTCCAAGTGCGCTCGTGGTCTGTAATTAACCATAACAACCAAGAAAAGGAAACGCTCCGCAACAACGACAAAACGCTGGAGTTGATAGGTCCCGACGGAAAATCGTTGTGGTCGATTGAAATCTCAGGTCCGATTCTCGGCGATGTAGTCCAAATCGACGCACTGAAAAACAACAAGCTTCAATTAGCATTCACAACGCAGAGCGCTGTTTACATTTTGGATCGAAACGGAAAAGCACTGCCGGGATTCCCTTATAACGCGAATCTTCCCATCACGTCGCCATTATTGTTAGCCGACTATGACAACACCAAAAAATACCGACTCATTTTCGCTTGTGGGGATGGAATGCTACTCAATATCGGTGTAGACGGCAATCCAACTTCAGGCTGGAAATTCAACAACACAAAAACCGAAAAAATCATCGCAATAAAAGCTCAAAAGATTGCCTCAGATGATGTTCTTGTTGCGGTGAGCGATCAGGGCAATGTTCAATTACTCAAGCGCACAGGTGAAACAAAGATTACGTGCACAAGTAAGCTGGATGGATTCGATGGAAAGACACTCGACATCATTGCCGGAAATGATATCGCTACAACGAGCCTTGTCTACAGCTGTGGATCGAACGCGAAAACCATCCAGCTCTCGGTTGAATGACCAACGACCCATTAAAGCACCTTAAGCGCGACAAAACCCTTGCCGTCACTCTGGAGAATTTTTCATTCGAAAAAAGAAACCGCGAGGAGAACATTGCGTTGTATCTGTGCCTCTCCATCATCAGTCAGCAACTGAGCACTCGTGTTGCTCGCGTTATTTGTGATCGGTTTCTGGATTTGTTTTCAGGCGAGGAACCCACTTACGCGCGCATACTTCAAACTGAAAAAACCACGCTTCGGGGGATTGGTCTCAGCGAATCCAAATGCAACTATATCCATAACGTTTGCAATTTCTTTCACGAGCATAAGCTCCATGATGATGCTCTGCATGCCATGAGCAACGAGGAAGTAATCGCAACGCTCATTCAAATTAAAGGAGTTGGCAACTGGACCATTCAGATGTTGCTCATTTTTGCCATGGCACGTGAAGATGTTTTTGCCCCCGATGATTTGGGCATTCAGAAAGCCATGGTTAGCTTGTATAAAATCCATACTCCTTCACCCAAAGAATTGAAAAGGCAAATGGAAGCAATCAGCGAAAATTGGAAACCCTTCCGCTCCTATGCATGTCTGGCTCTATGGTCATGGAAAGACGCGAAGAACTAGTCGCGTCGACCAACCTCGCGCAAGTGAACCACATGCGAACGAACCGCTGAAAACACGGTGCGATGTTCGTTGTAACCAATACCGAATTTCGCACATGTGTCCTTCACAATCACATTTATTGCAGGGTAATGCACATGAGAGATGCGGGGGAACAAATGATGTTCAACCTGATAATTGAGACCGCCGGTAAACCACGAAACAATCTTATTCTTCGTAGCAAAATTGCTGGTCGTGTTGATTTGATGAACGGCCCACTCTACATCCAGCTTTCCATCTTGGATTTGCGGAAAATCTGTCTCTTCAACAACATGCGCTAACTGAAAAACAACGGCGATTACAATACCACACGTACTGGTGAGAATCAAATATCCCACAATCGTTTGCCACACACCTACCATCATCATCGGTAATGCCAAGAAGGTAAAATAGTATACCAGTTTGGTTGCCCAAAAACTCACGTGATCCCAAAACTTGTACTTCCTGATTTTCGTGCCTCCCACTTTCCCTGTAAAGTATTTCAAGAAATCAAAGTAGAAAACCCAAAAGAAATAGTTGAGCGCGTAGAATATAAATCCATAAATGTGCTGAAAACGATGAATCCAGAATCGCTTCTGGTTATTATTCATGCGCATCACCGGACTAATATCGATATCATCATCCAGTCCGTCAATGTTCGTAAAACTGTGGTGAATTAAGTTGTGCTTTGTCTTCCACAAGTGAACATCACCGCCCATCAAGTTCAGCGAATAACCCATCACATTATTAACCCATTCATGCTTCGAAAAACTACCGTGAGCACTATCGTGCATTACGTTGAAACCTATTCCTGCGAGCGTAATTCCCAGAACAGCACAAAGAGCGATGCTAGCCCATACACCCGGAGTAAAAAATACCAACCAAGTGTACAGAAAAACGAGTAAAGCGAGGAATACACCGGTCTTCAGATAAATTTTCCAGTTACCCCATCGAGAAAGATTGTTGGTCTCGAAATAAGCATCTACACGCTTTCGAAGCTCATCAAAGAACGGATGCTCTTTGGTGTTGAATGAAACAAATGACATGGTGATTTCTTTGCTAATGCATGCGGTAAATCCCGAATGCGCCGGCAATTTACGTCATCTAACTGTATTGATGCGTTAAACAGAAATAAAAGAGAACAGACGCGTGTTAATTCTTACTCATTCTCAACAAAGTAGAAAAAACTTCCCATCATTTAAGATCGCGTGTATATTTGCCACGCTTTTGGCACTGATAATAAAAAAGTGAAGAGGGGTCTCAAGCCCCTCTTTTCTTTGGTATCAACTCCCAAACCCTAAACAATGATTACCCGAGAATCGGTCACACAGCTAATCGAAGAGAAAATCGCAGGAACAGATATGTTCATTGTGGACATTACAGTGCGCCCGGGCAACGTCATCGATGTCACGCTCGACAGCGACAGTGGCGTCACCATTGAAGCCTGTACAGAGGTGCATCGCCATTTGCTCCATTCAATGGACCGCGAGGTGGAAGATTATTCGCTGGAAGTTTCTTCACCCGACCTCACTAAGCCCTTGAAAGTGTTTCGTCAATACTTAAAAAATATTGGCCGCGACCTTTCTGTAAAAAAAGCAGATAAGAGTAAAACAGAAGGCGAACTTATTGCGGCAACAGAGCACGACGTTACCTTGCTGACTTCACAGAAGGAGGAAGTGCCGGGTAAAAAAGGAAAAAAATTGGTAGAGAGGGAAATTACCATTCCCTTTTCCGAGATAACCGAAGCGAAAGTGATGATTCGCTTCAAATAATAGAAAGTAGAAAAACCGTATAACGATCATTAAAAATCAAATCCGATGAAAGGTTTAAATCTGATGGATGCGTTCGGCGACTTCAAAGAATTGAAGAACATCGACCGCGAAACCATGAACCAAATTCTTGATGATGTTTTCCGCAGCATGATTCTCAAGCGCTGGGGCGCCGACGATGGCTTCGACATCATCATCAACCCCGACCGTGGTGACCTTGAAATTTGGCGCACTCGCCAAATCGTGCCCGATGGAGAACTAGACGATGAAGTAGCTCAAATCGAGGTTAGCATGGCTCAGAAAATTGTTTCTGACCTGGAAGTCGGCGAAGAATTGATTGAAGAAATCAAGATTGAAGACTTCGGTCGACGTAACATCTTGGCGATGCGCCAAAACTTGCAATCGCGTATCATGGATCTCGAGAAAGATCATCTCTACCAGAAATACCGTGAGCGCGTGGGCGATATCATCTCCGGCGAAGTATATCAGGTATGGAAGAAAGAAATGCTCGTACTCGACGACGAAGACAATGAGTTGATTCTGCCCAAGGACCAGCAAATTCCTTCCGACTTCTACAAAAAAGGCGACACCATTCGCGCTGTTGTATACAAAGTGGACATGCGCAACAACTCTCCTCAAATCATTTTGAGCCGCACAGCTCCTGAGTTCCTCGAAAAGCTGTTCGAGCAAGAAGTGCCGGAGGTTTTCGATGGCCTTATCACCATCAAGAAAATTGTACGTGAACCAGGCGAGCGCGCGAAGGTTGCTGTAGAAAGCTACGATGATCGCGTAGATCCGGTAGGTGCTTGCGTTGGTATGAAAGGAGCTCGCATTCACACCATCGTGCGTGAATTGCGCAATGAAAACATCGATGTTATTCAATTCACCGCCAATGAACAACTCCTCATTACCCGTGCATTGGCTCCGGCCAAAATTTCGAGCATCAACCTCGATCACGACAACATGAAGGCGGATGTATTCCTCAAGCCTGATCAAGTGTCACTCGCCATCGGTAAGGGTGGTAACAACATCAAACTCGCAGGCCGTCTTACCGGTTTCGAAATCGATGTGTATCGCGAAACAGATACCGACATCGATGATGTGGACTTGGAAGAATTCTCAGACGAAATCGATGCATGGATCATCGATGAACTGAAGAACATCGGTTGCGATACTGCACGCTCAGTGCTCGCCATTCCAAAAGAAGACCTCGTGAAGCGCACCGACCTGGAAGAAGAAACCGTGGAAGAAGTAGTGCGTATTTTGAAAGCGGAATTCGAATAAAACCCGAAACTTAATTCTCAAAAGTGGGGCTCGTCCCCACTTTTTTGTTTTCACTCGGTTTCGCTCCGCAACTGGCTAGCAACAAAACCAAGAGCAATGCACCGTATGTGACAAGCTTATAGTGATTGTATATCGCATTGTAAGTCCCCAGCCACAGAGCTGCATTAAAACAAATAATCACCAGCGCCAACCCTATTGAACGCCAATGCGCAAGGGAATTACCGGAGCTAAACTGATCTGAAAGAACAAAAGCAAAGGCTGGCATTGCAAATAAAAAAGCATAATGCTGCTGATGCGGCGCAATCAACGGAATAATGAGAAGCAGATAACTTATCTCCCGAAATCGATGATAAGAACCGGGCGCTTCTTTGAAGGGCATTGTTCGTAAAAACCACAGGGTAAGCAATACGAAAAACAGACGCACTAGGGTGATGATCGAACCAAGCGTTTCCATGCTCACATTCGCAATATGCCGCGGATATTTCAACCCATTATGTTCAATCGCTTCTGCGGAAAGCAGTGTCGAGAGCCAGGTCGAAAGTCCATGAAATGTCGTTTCTTCAATATCCAACACATGCTTTGCTTGCCGCGGATCTATCAATTCCAGATAGGACAACATCAAAAACCCATTTCTACTTTGGCCAATCCATAAAGCAGGTAAAAACAACAAAGCGCAACACACTGCAACCGAAATAATCG
>JAIYBR010000057.1 GCA_027488435.1 Flavobacteriales bacterium | reverse complement strand
GCAACGACATATGACTGCACGCTATCACTTCAGGAACAGTACTCATGCCTACGGCATCGGCTCCCAACATTTTAAGCATACGATATTCTGCGCGAGTCTCAAGATTAGGACCGGGGACAGAAACATAAACTCCTTCGCGTAATTCCACTCCATGACTCTTCGCAATCGAATGCAACTTATTATTCAGCATCTTTGAGTATGGCTCCGACATATCCGGAAAGCGTGGACCTAGTTCATCGATGTTAGGGCCTCTTAGCGGATTGTCGGGTTGCATATTGATGTGATCGTTAATCAACATCAAATCACCTTTCTTAAATGAAAGATTCATAGCTCCGGCTGCGTTCGACAGCAAGACGTATTTCACACCGAGCATTTTCATTACACGAACAGGCATAACAACATCATCCATGCTATGACCTTCGTAGTAATGAAAGCGACCTTGAAACGCCATTACCTTTTTACCACCGAGATTTCCGTATATCAGCTTTCCGAAATGAAACTCCACTGTGGCTATTGGAAAATTGGGAATCACATTGTAGCTGAATTGCTTTTCGCATTCAATCGAGTTCGCCAATTCACCCAAGCCTGTTCCGAGTATGATTCCCACTTCAGGTGCATTCATTCCCTTTGCGCGCAACCATTCTACAGTTTGCTCTAATTGCTCTAGTTCTGTAAATATAGATAAAAAAAGGAATTCAAATGTAACTCTTCTATGAAATTCGCTTGATGATTCGAAGCTTGTGGGTGTATTCCTTCGTTATCAGATTAAATATCCCATGATGATCTAATGCATCGATACGCACGCAACCCGAAGCGTGTATGATGTTTACCTCAGCTTCCGTTCTCCGTATCACCATCCCCACATGAACAACACGTCCTTCGGCATTATCAAAAAAAGCCAAGTCACCTGTTTGTGCTTCCTCTATAAAATTAATAGCAACACCGCATTCCGCTTGCTGATAAGCATCGCGCGGAAGTACCTTGCCATTCAACCGCATAACCAGCTGAGTAAATCCGGAGCAATCGATTCCCAGTATAGTTCGACCGCCCCATAGATAAGGAGCATTCAAAAATTGTCGAGCACAACTTTCCAAAGACATGGAACTTCCGTCCCAAACGGTTTGGTCTGTATTGCATTTTATCGCAGCGGAGATGTGTGACCCTGAAGGGAGAAATATCGAATCGCCATTTTCCATTGTGCATTGGCTAATAGCATTGCACAGCATCATGCTATCATCCATTGAATGATGTGTTCCTAACTGTTTATTATCGATCCATCCTTCATAACCATCTGCTTCCATCATCACCATAGACCATTTCTCCTGGCTCTCCAAAATCTGAACATGCTCTCCAAACAATGCCTGCGATATCATCTCACTCTTGTCGGATGGTTCTCGCCTGATGGGAGCAACACTTACAATCACACATTTTTTCATGTCTCAAAAATACGTTTCAGAAAAGTGAATTGGTGGCTCTTCATTGCCACACCTCTGTGAGGGAACAAACCGAAAACTTCTAACAGCAAAATTTCTGTTTTCATCGGATTTCACCCCAACAGCTATTTTTTTTCAATCAACATGGCTTGATTTTCAATGTGGTAAAAATTTTATCGGATTTTTTTGCTTTTTAATCGAATCTTATTTTATATTTGTCGTATTAAAGCTGGATTCTGTCTTTTCCCCTATTGAGGCAAATTCGAAATTATTTGTCAAACTAAATTCTAAACAAGATGAATTTCTCTACGAGTTCGTGTATTTCGCTTGTTGGTGGCGTTGATTCTTTCAGTGCCCGCTTCCTGAATGCCCTCAAGGCATTATTACTCTGTTTAATGCTATTGATTTTCGGAGGTTATGCAACCTTCGCTCAATCTGACAGCACAGCTTCCGCGTCTGTTTCTAACGAACTTCGTGACAGTGATCATGATGACGACGATCATGATGACGATGATGATGACGACGATGATGATGACGACGACGATGATGATGATAATCAAGTCGCCATTTGCCATCAACTCGGAAACGGCGGTTCAATCACCATCTACGTGAATCAAAATGCCGTTCAAGCCCACCTCAATCATGGTGATTACCTCGGTGTATGCGATGACGGCGGAAATAACGAAGTTCCATGTGAACTAAGTTTGGAAGTCATATGCCCGGCCGATGTCATCGTTGAGTGCGGACAAGAAGGGAATTTCGATTTTACAGGTATGCCTGTTGTTAGAGGTGAATTCTGCACTGAACAGCTTTTTGTAAATTTTGAAGACGCTGTTATTTCTTCTGGTGCATGTGGTCAGGTAATTTCACGTACATGGATTATCTCATTGGGAACGCTTGTGGAAGTATGCACTCAAATCATTACTTCTCGCGACACTCAAGGTCCGGAAATTAGCGGTTTAGATGCTCAACTAAGCGCACAATGTATTGATGCGCTTCCTGCATTTCAGTCGGCATCAGCAGTGGATGCTTGCGGTGGTTCTAGCGAGATAGCAAACTGGAGCAGCCAAACCGGCACAATTGAAAGTGCTTGTGTGGCTTCTACTGCTTTCGGCCCTGGTGCCGATTGGGCTGTTTGGTTACCTACTCTATCTTCTGCTTCCGGTGCCAATTTCGTTTTCGATGCTGCCGGTGGTCATTTCGACCAGTTTGCTGATGGTTCTGCTCACATGTATGGTACTGTTGTAAATACTGTGAATGCGTCAGAACAATTCATTGTCGATTTGTGGTTTGAAAACAAGGCCGATTGGGCTGCTTGGTCTGCTCAAGGCAGAAACTACAAAAACGATCTCATGCTTTCTTGCGCTTCCGACAACCATGACCAATGGTCATTCTATGAATTGGTTGGCGGCTTCTCTACCCTTTCCGGCGCAGGTGCATTGGCAGGAACAGAATTGTATATCTACCACATGCCTGCTTCTTACTACTTCGGGTTCCAAATTGGTGTTGGCGCTAACAATAAGAACTGCGCTAACGGCATGTCTGGTTGGTTCACTTACGAAGGTTTAATGAATGGCACAGCAATCAGCGGTCATGGCGACGTGAATGTTGATCTTTCTTGCACTCCAGGTTTCGAGAGCAATTGTATTCACAACACTTCTCTGACTTATTTCTATCGTGCGGTTGATGGATGCGGAAACGCAACTGTTGCCTCTCAGCAAGTTATCGTGAATGACACTACTGCTCCTGTATTTACCAATTGCCCAGAATCATTCACCATGGAATGTTCTGATCCTGCGGCTCCTGTAGCTGAAGGTGTTGAGGCTATCGACAACTGCTCAGGTGACGTAGTCGTTCAATACTTGGGAGAAATTGTAGAGCAAGGAACTTGTTCTTCGACGATCACTCGCACATGGTCTGCAACTGATTTGTGTGGAAATCGTTCAAATTGCGTTCAAGTAATCACCATTGTTGATTCTACCGCTCCAACGTTGAGCAATCTTCCAAGCGCAGAAGTAACTGCCGAATGTGATGCTGTTCCTGCTGCGGCTGAAGTATCTATTTCAGACAACTGCGACCTTAACCCAACTTTGGTATACAACGAAGAGCGTATCGATGGCAACTGCCCATCTAGCTACACACTTGTTCGCACATGGTCAGGCATCGATCAGTGTCAAAATGCAAGTGAGACATTTACACAAACTATCAACGTAGAAGACACTACCGCTCCTGTTTTTGATGCATACCAGATTTATGTTCACGCTCCTTGTGATCAATTGCCCGGTGCATTGACCGCTTCAGATGCTTGCGGAAATACTTCTGTTCAATTGGTTTCTGAATTGCTCAGCTCAGGCGGATGTCTCGGAACTCTGATTCGTACTTACAGTGCTACAGATGAATGCGGAAACACAAGCGAAGCGCAGCAATTCATTGCTTTGATTGACATCACTGCTCCCGTATTTGTTGGTCTTCCTGAAGACATGACTGTAGAGTGCTCAAACGCATCACTTAATGATGATGGTGGTGTTACCAGCATTGATAACTGCGGACAAGAAGTGGTATTGACCTATGCTGAAGAAATTGTTGGTCAGGACGACGATTGCCCTGAAACATACGATATCATTCGCACTTGGACAGCAACAGACTACTGTGACAACCAAGCGACTGCTACACGTACAACTCACGTAGAGGATACTACAAACCCAACTTTTGTTGACTTCCCACAAGATGTTACCATTAGCTGCGATGCAGAAATTCCGGCTGTAGTTTACCCATCAGCTAACGACAATTGCGATTCACAAGTTGACATTGCATTGGGCGTAGAAATCATGCCTGGTTCATGTCCACAGAACTATTTCATCTATCGCACTTTCCGCGCATTCGACAATTGCGGAAACCAGGTTGTTGAAACACAAACCATCACCGTAATTGACGAAACAGCACCTGTGTTTGCATCGCAAACATCTGAATTCACTTACGAGTGCAATACCGACATTCCGGTAGTAACTCCGGAAGCCAGCGACAACTGCGGAAATGTAACTCTTACCTATACTGACGTTGCTCCGACCTTTGAAGTTTCATGCACCAACTTTACTACTCACTTTGCTCGCCATTGGGGTAAAGCCAATCATCCGGCAGGCCAGTATTTAATGGCTAATTTCAATGCCGCCTTCCCTGCAGGCATAATGGTTGGTTGTGGTAGCAACACTATGCATTTCACCACAGCAGCAGCGGTTATCAGCTATCTTCCGGTTCCCGGTGCACCAATGGTTTTGGCAGGAAGCTCTGTCAATCCGAGCCAAGCGCCGAACGGTTTGGCAAATCAAACTATTGCTGCCACGATTAATGTAACTATGGATGCTATGGACGCATCATTCTCTGCGAATGATTTCAATACTGGCAACCTCATCTATAATGCGGGTCCGTTTGCAGGTATGACCGTTAATCAAGTTATTCAAATTGCGAATGCTCATCTCGGAGGATGTTCATCTGATTATTCCTTGAATGCTATACGCAGTGCATTGTGGCAGTTCAACTCGGCATTCACCGAAAACAGTTCTAGCAATGGCTTATTTAATTGTGGTGAAGCTCAAGCAAGCCCATGCCTTCAAGTTATAAACCGCGTTTGGACGGCAACAGACGAATGCGGCAACAGCAGCGTATTCACTCAGTCCATCAACATCGTAGACACTACTGCGCCGGTTATTGAGGGTGAAGAATTTATTCAACGCCCATGCGATGACTATGAAGGCACTTTCGTAACTGCGACTGACAATTGCAATAATTGGGTTATTGACTTCGAAGAAGAAATGGCCTCAGGTTCTTGCGCAGGCAAAGTAATTCGCACCTACACTGCAACAGACATTTGCGGAAATATCTCTGCTGAATTCGTTCAGGTTATTACACTTACCGACGCTATTGCTCCTGTGATTGCTTCATCAACTGAAAGCTTCACAGTAGAATGTGGTGTTGAGTATTCTGTTGCGCCCGCTGCCTTCAGCGACAACTGCGATCAGGAATTAGACATCACTTCTGATTTCGGTTCTGAATTCGATGGCTGCACTGCTATTGAAACTTACAGCTGGACAGCAACTGACCACTGTGGCAACGCAACAACAGCTACAACGGTTGTTACCATCGTTGACACCACAAACCCATACTTCACTTCATTGCCGGAAGATGCAACCATCAGCTGCGAAGAAATCGTTCCGGGTTATGGTGAATATGCTGCTGCCGATAACTGCGACGACAATGTAGAAGTTTCTGTAGAAGAGTCTATCATTCCTGGCAACTGCCCACAGAGCTACTCTATCGAGCGTGTATATCGTGCTTCTGACAACTGTGGCAACCAGGCAGTTGAAACTCGCTATGTATATGTAATGGATGAAATGGCTCCTGTATTTGCTGAGCAAACTTCATCATACACCTATGAGTGCGGCGAGGAAGTTGCTGTTGTAGAACCTTCTGCCACGGACAACTGTGGTCAAGTTTCTTTAAACTATGTTGACTCTGAAACAGCCGGCAACTCTTGCTCATACAGCTTTAGCCGTGTTTGGACTGCAACCGACGAGTGTGGCAATTCTTCATTCTTCACTCAGAGCATCACGGTTCAAGATACTACTGCTCCTGTAATTAGCGGTGAAATGGCAATCGAGCGTCCATGCGACAACTACGCAGGAACATTCGCTACTGCTGAAGACGTTTGCAACGAATTCTCGATTGAGTACACCGATGAGATGGCTTCAGGTTCTTGCGCCGGTAAAGTAATTCGTACCTACACTGCAACTGATATCTGCGGAAACATCTCTGCTGAATTCGTTCAGGTTATCACACTTACTGATGCCATTGCTCCTGTTATTGCTTCATCAACTGAAAGCTTCACTTTAGAATGTGGCGCTGAGTACTCTGTTGCTCCTGCTACTTTCAGCGACAACTGCGATCAGGAATTGGATATCACTTCTGATTTCGGTTCTGAATTCGATGGTTGCACAACTGTTGAAACTTACAGCTGGACGGCCACCGATCATTGCGGCAACTCAGTTACCTCAACAACGGTTGTAACGATCATCGACACTACTAACCCATACTTCACAGCTCTTCCGGAGAATGTGACTGTAAACTGTGACGAAACAATACCAGGTTATGGTGAGTATGCTGCTGCTGACAACTGTGATAGCGATGTTACTGTAGAAGTAGCTGAGACTATCTCTGAAGGTTCATGCCCACAGAGCTACACTATTGCCCGCACGTATCGTGCATTCGACAACTGTGGAAACCAGGTTGTAGAAACACGCTACGTTAATGTGATTGATGTTACTGCTCCTGTGTTCGCTGAGCAGACTTCATCGTACACCTACGAATGCAGCGAAGAAGTTCCTGTTATCGAGCCATCTGCGAGCGATAATTGTTCAGATGAAATCACCTACACCTATTTCGACAGTGAGACAACTTCATCTGAGCCTATTGCTGGGTACTCTTCAGAAGGAATTTACCTCGACTTGCGCGAATATGAAGGATTGGTTTCAGTATCTATGACAACTTCACAGGAAAGCGGAATTTTCCACTTCATCAACATACCTAATGTTGACTACATCCCGGAAAATGCTGGAACTCGTAACTACACACTTCAAGGTGGTCAAGTTTATGGTCCATGCACTGCTCCATATGGAACATTATGGATTGGCGAGGAAACTCCAATGGGCGGTATTCGTTTGATTATAGTAGAAGAAGGTGGAGATGACTGGAATGACATGGTGCTCAACATCAATGTCGGCAGATTCTCAAGAATTAATGACAACACGACAGCTACTAATGCATGTGATGAGTATTTCACCCGCACATGGACTGCTACTGACGAGTGTGGTAACAGTTCTAGCTTCAGCCAGAACATCACCATCGTAGACACTCAAGCACCGGTTGTGAATCCTTTCCAAATGGAAGTTTCTATGCCTTGCGATAACGTAAGCTATGAGGTGGCAATTTCAGCTGAGGATTGCAACGAAGTGAACATCACATTCGAAGATGAATATGTAAGTGGTGGCTGCGCAGGCAAAATCATTCGCACCTATTCTGTAAGCGATGCTTGCGGAAATGTAACCGAAGGATTGATCATGCAGATCATCACATTGACAGATGCAATCGCACCTGCGGTTGAAGTAGCTCCTGCCGATGCATCAATTGAGTGCGGTGATGAAATCCCTGCCTACAGCCCAATTTGGTCTGACAACTGTGCAGATGAATTGACACTTAGCTCTGACGAAGAGGTTTCTGCTGATCCTTGCACAACGGTTATCTTCCAGTCTTGGACTGCAGTTGACCCATGTGGAAATTCAACTACTGTTTCCCGCACGGTGACTATTGTTGACAGCACTGCTCCGGTATTCACGTTCGTTCCTGAAAATGAAAACCGTAACTGCACTGATGCTGACAATGTAGCAGATGTAACTGCTGATGACGTATGTTCAGATGTTGTCATCGCTCATAACGATGTTGTTATTCCGGGTTCATGCCCTGCTTCATACACCATCGAGCGTACATTCTCTGCTACCGACGTATGTGGAAACGTAGCTACCTACACTCAGCTCATCAACGTATCTGACAGCAACGCTCCGGCATGGAGTGAAAACGAATCAGCGTTCGTTTATGAGTGTGGTTCTGAAGCTGATGTTGTTACTCCTTCTGCATCTGATGATTGCAGCGAGATCTCTGTAAACTACACCGATGGTGAATTAATGATTACAGGTTGCAACAGCTCATTCGACCGTACTTGGATTGCAACAGATGCTTGCGGAAACAACAGCGCGGCATTCGTTCAGCACATTTCGTTTGAAGACACTACTGAGCCAACACTCAGCGGCTGCCCTTCCGATGTAGTAGTTAACTGCAACGATGAAGTTCCTGCTCCTGCAGAGGTTTCAGCTATCGACGGCTGTGATGAAAATGTTCAGCTCTACTTTGAAGAAACCATGGTTGGTGAGCTTCCTGCTGAAGGTTCAATTGCTGACTGCGACTTGATTACTCCTGTTCGCGCTGCAGGCAACCCATGCGGATATCCTCACGACTGGGCAATGGCCTTGTTCAATATGCCTTCCGCTGACCGTTGGTTCAAAGTTATCTCTGGTAACTTGGTACAATACCCAGGTGGTTCTTTGCACCTGGTAGCTCAGCTGGAAAATGCTGTTAAGCCGGGCACAGGATGGAATGTAGACGTAATGTTCAGCGGCGGTATGGATTGGGCTACATGGTCTAACCAAGGCTTCCCAACAAGCTTTAAGGCTGACTGTGGCGGTGTTGATGCCAACTTCGCTTCATGGACGTACTTCTTGTTGCAGGCCGGACCTGGTGCTGAATTGGTTGGTTATGGTAACTACGAAGGATCTACTATCAACCTAGTACACGCTCCTGCCAACAACTACTTCGGCTTCCAATTGGGTGATGGCGCAAACAACTACAACAACGCTGATAACGGCTTCGGTGGTTGGTTCAGCTACAGCGGTTCATTCCGCTCGAACTCAAGCGCAGGCTTTGCAAGCGTTTCAGGTGCAGGTGACTTTGCATTCGAACTTGATTGCTGCCCAGACTACCAGATTGTACGTGAGTGGACTGCTGTTGATTGCTCAGGCAATATGACTTCATGCACGCAGACTATCAGCTTCAGCCCAAGCGCTCCTTCTGCAGGTGATGCTCAAGGTATCGCAGCTGAAAACACAGCGTCAACTGAAGATCGCAATGGAAGCACCATCAGCGCTTCTCCAAACCCGGCTACAAACAGAACAATGTTCACTTTCGAAGCTGCAAGCTCAGCGAAGACAACAATCGAAATCTTCGATGTTACCGGTAAGAAAGTGGCTGATGTGTTCATGGGAACTGTTGAAGCAGGTGCGACTTACAATGTTAACTTCAATGTGAATGACCTGACAACCGGTATTTACACATACCGTTTGACTAATGGTTCTGAAGTGAAGATTGACCGATTGATGATTACCAAATAATCAAGTCAAAATAACCTAACTTAAAAAGCCCCCTCGGTTAACCGAGGGGGCTTTTTCTTTTCAGGAAATCAGGCACTAATTAAACTCTATAGCATTCGTTGCTATGCCGCCCTCATAGTTCCTGAGTAGTGTTCCATCTGCCCGATAAACAAAAACCGTTGAAGGATTAACGTAATCAGAATTGGAAGCACACCAGATTTCACCTGTTGATGGATTCACACTCAACCCCGATCGGCTATTTTGAATTACCAAAGTGCCTGGCATAGTGCCTCCTTCAATATTCAACGCGTAAACTCCATTGTTCTCATAATACAAGATTCTTCCATTCGGCGATATTTCAAGTTGCCTTGGATGATCACCTAACTGTCCCACATTCTGAATGCTTAGCACTTGACGAGTAGAAGCGTCAATGCGAAACAACTTGGCTGCGGAATGTCCAGACACAGACCAATTTTCATCGTAGTAAGTTTCGCCTGCGCACAATACCCACACATCGCCAAAAGCGTCTGATACAATATCCATCGGTCGATGAGCAAGTGTGATTACATCAACAACCGAACTTGTGGCCGGATTAACCACCGTCAGGGTACTGTCTAGTCCGAAGCCACCTTCGTTACACACCCATAACTCACTGTTGTGATAAAGCAACTGATTAGGTCCCGTGCCCACCGCAATAGAGGCTTCGACTCCTAAAGTCTCCGTATTGAACACTTCGACTCTCCCCTGCCCCGATCCATTCGTTACATAAAGTTTGTTGTTTCCATTACCCACTGCATAGCGAGGATAATCCAAGCCGATTATGGTTCCAATGTTC
>JAIYBR010000175.1 GCA_027488435.1 Flavobacteriales bacterium | reverse complement strand
GATGTTGGAGAAGATTGCTGTAAACTTACTGGCAGGAATGCCGGCCGTTGTGAAGCCAGCAACCATCACATCTTATTTGACAGAGATTGTGGTACGCGATATCATTTCTTCCGGAATTCTGCCTGAAGGTGCATTGCAACTTATTTGCGGAAATGCGGAAGGGTTACTTGATCATGTCATGTCACAAGACGTGGTAACATTTACCGGGAGTGCATCCACAGGACGCAAACTGAAGGCCCATCCGCGCATCATGGAAGAGTCTGTTCCATTCAACATGGAAGCAGATTCTCTGAATGCCGCTGTGCTAGGAAAAGATGCAGCACCCGGCACAGAAGAGTTCGATTTATTCATCAAAGAAGTTCGAAAAGAAGTGACTGTGAAATGCGGACAAAAGTGCACCGCCATTCGCAGGGTGATTGTTCCGCAGGCCTACCTAGAGGATGTTCAAATAGCACTGGGTAAGGCATTTTCAAAAACAGTGGTTGGTAATCCGCGCAATGAAGCAGTGAGAATGGGTTCACTTGCTGCTCAATCACAGCGGGCCGATGTGTTGGAGAAGTTGGCCATTCTTCGCAAGGAGTCTGAATTGGTTTACGGAGATCCGTCTAAGCTGGACGTCATCGATGCAAGTTATGATAGTGGCGCATTTATATCTCCGATGCTGCTCGTCAATAACGATCCATTTCATAAAACCGCAACGCATGAAGTTGAAGCCTTTGGGCCTATCACTACGCTCATGCCCTATGATACGCTGGAAGACGCAATCGCTCTAACTAAAATGGGTAAGGGCTCGCTTGTGTGCAGCATAACAACTCACGACAATCGCATTGCGCGTGACTTTGTTTTGGAAAGTGCTTCTCATCATGGTCGTATTTTGGTACTGAACCGAGAGAGTGCTGCAGAGAGCACAGGGCATGGTTCGCCAATGCCACTTCTTGTTCACGGCGGGCCCGGTCGGGCAGGTGGTGGCGAGGAAATGGGAGGTAAGCGCGGTGTCATGCATTACCTTCAGCGCACCGCCATTCAAGGTTCGCCAACTACCCTAACGGCTATAACGCATGTATTTCAATACGGCGCGCATCAGCCCGAAGCTGATCCGCATTTATTCCGACAGTATTTTGAAGATTTACAAATTGGTCACACGGTATTCACGCACAAGCATACCGTCACAGACGCAGATATAGTCAATTTCGCGAATGTGAGTGGAGATAATTTCTACGCGCACATGGATGCGACTTCGCTGGAGGGTACCATATTCGAGCGAAGAGTGGCGCATGGTTATTTCGTACTATCAAAGGCGGCAGGATTGTTCGTTGATCCGAAGAAGGGGCCGGTGCTTCTGAATTATGGACTCGATGAGGCTCGCTTCACGAAGCCTGTATATCCCGGAATGACTTTGGGGGTTCGTTTTACAGTGAAGGAAAAAGTTGATCAGGAGAAGCGAACACCGGAAGATATTGCGAAAGGCATCGTGAAGTTCCTGGTCGATGTATATGACGAGACAGGCGAAACAGTTGCCCTTGCCACCATATTAACCATGGTTAAAAAACGTAACCAGGACTAAGGTGCTACGCTATCTGATTTTCATACTATGTTTTTCACTTTGCTCTGAGAATTTTTATTCTCAGCGACGACTCGACTCGTTGTATTTCCGGAGTGATTTAATCTCGGACCTTGAAGTTCTGAAACAGGAGTTACTCAAAAGTCATCCGGGGCCGTTTGAGTTTTGTGATGAGCGTTACTTTGATAAAGTTTACGAGGCAAGTACGTATGTCATCGAGGAACGCACGACACTCCGAGAGTATACTTTAATTGTGTCCAATCTATTAAATACCCTTCGGGACTCGCATACGGCTATTGATTACAGTCAGTTGCTGGACATACAGTTTTCAGATGACGGCTACTACATGCCTTTGCGCCTGGAGCTTGGCAGAGGTGTCGATGGACAAAAATTGCTCATCGCCAATGATTGGGAGGACAAGATTGCGCCTGGTAGTGAGTTGATAGCTATTAATGGTGTCAATACAAATAAACTGCTGAAGCATGCAATGGATTATGCATGTGTGGAAGGAGATGCTAATGAAGCGAGGAGAGCGGTGGCTGTTTCTATGTTGACTATTTGCGCAGGATTGAAGGTTCCGTACAATGCAATCAATAATGTACGCACGGTTGATTTTAATTCAGGCGATACTCTTGAGATTGATCTTAAGGGATATCAACGCAAGGAATTTTATAAGGAGCGCACAAGGAGGTATCAAGCAGAGCAGCCATTCCCGGTTCAATTGACTCTGGATGCACAGAATGAACTCGCCATATTGCAGGTTTCAACGTTTGCTCCAGCCTCATCCAAAAAATACAAGAAGCTGGTCACAGAGTCTTTCCGAAAAATTAGTGAGGGTAACTATAATAACCTGATAATTGATTTGCGAAATAATGGCGGCGGAAGTAGTTCTCTTGTCGAGTTCTTGTACTCGTTTATCGATAGTGCCGGTTATAATACCCCGAGCAATGTTATTGGTCGAAATAGCAGATTGGCCCATTCTCGATCAGGTTTAATGAACTCCTTTATTGCTGATATTATAATGTCGTTGTTTTTTTCCGGTAACGAAGATGTTCAGAGTTACAGGCACTTTGCCCAGCTTCCAATAGGAGAAGTGGATACGGTTTATTTCAAAAATCCGGTAAGGCAGGATTCAAAGCGTGTTTTTAAGGGTAATTGTTATGTGCTGACGAATGGTCTCACGGCCTCTGCGGCCGTAGATTTTACCAGTGCCTTTAAGAAAAGAAATCGTGGGGCATTGGTGGGGCAACAATGCTTGGGACCTTTAACCGGCACGTGGGGCAATCCTTCTTATTTCACATTACCTAAAACAGGTTTACGCGTCACGATTTCTACGATTCGCTATAACTATGACAACTCATTTCGTTACGAAAGAGAGGGAATTATGCCTGATTATCCGGTTGAGCGAAGTTCGATGGATATTCATATGAACGCAGACACACCTATTCAATTTGTGATTAATCTAGTCAATAAGCGATGAACAGGACTCTCCTTTTAATTTGTGTATTTCTTTTTTGTCGAGCGGTTGCGATGCCACAAGAATCGAATCAATATTCGCTTGAAAGTCTTCGCTCTCTTAACCCCGACCTAAATCTTCCTAATGCAAACAATGTAATCAAGCTTTGCAATTGGAATGATTCACTGGCCAAGGGCAACATGCAATGGAGAGCTCCTTATGATAGCCTCATGCAGGACTCTTTATCGCTAGTGCAAATGGAGAGGGAACTTGTAAGAATGGATGCGGCATTGGTTCAGTACTTCTTGAATCCAACAATACTAAACTACTTTAAGGTCAAAGCGCAGTTTTCGATGAGCAAAGGGCCTATAGATTCTATGTCAGCCTATACTAAAGAATTGCATGCGATACTGCGAGAGCTTGCTGTAGAGTATTCAGATTATCCGCTTGCTTATTCACTCCAGAATAGGTTGCACGCTATCGAGTTTTCCGAATGGATGGAGGCTGATAGGCTCCAAGCTGCTGAGTTTGATAGCCTGCAACAAGTGATAGAAAAGGTGGAGAATAACAGTATGGAGGAATTGGTTTTTTCAAGGAACCAGACCATGCAATGGCATATAATTGCTGTAATTGGTATTGGTGCTGTGATTATTTTAATTTCGCTATTGTTGATTTTTCGTTTGCGATGGAAACGGCAGATAATTCAGCTCACAGATAAGGTGAACGACAAAAGCGAGGAGGAGACGTTGGTTCAAAAACTAGAGCAAGCGCGCAGAGAAATTTCAGAGTTGCGTGTAGTTGCAAAAAAGAAGGTAGAGCCAGCATTATCCGACGCAATTTCTCCATTGCCTGCAGGTGCTTCCGTTTCGGCCACGGAAATTGCACAGTGGAATGATCAGATTCAGCAAGCATTGGTGAAAATTAAATCGCATTGTGAAGCCGGAAAGTCTACAATGGGGGTGCCAACCTATATGTCGATTTTAAACGATACCGGTCGTTTGAGTAGTCTGGTACAACAAAAGTCGGAAGAGTTGATAGCTTTGTTGAATGCTAAAAAGGATACGAAATGAGAACGTCATTACGAGTTATAGGATGCATGTTTTTTCTATTTGCGCAAGGCGAAATCTTGGCGCAGCGATTCCATCTGTCAAGTAATAGGGGAGATCGAGCATTTCAATACGAGGACGATGAAGAGTTGGAAGATTCTATTCGGGGTTTTAGCGTTGGGTTGAATCTCGGTTATTATTTGGCAAGTGACCAAACAGCTAGTGTTTACAGCGGTGCAGGTCCGTTTAACGACTATCTCAATGAATCCGCCCAGATAAGGTGGTACTCCATACCTGAAAGGATTGGAATGGATGGGCCGTTTCAGAACGATATGAGCATGTTGAATGTTATCAAAGAATATTACAATACGTCATCCTATACATTTAATCGTGACTTTGCGCCGACTAACATGAGCTACAATCCTGCTCTGTATGTGGGGTTAAATCTGAAATGGAATTTCAATCGGTATGCGGCTTTAATCATGAATGTTAACGGAACGAAGTTGAAGGCGGTGGGTCAATTTACCATGCAGGTAACCCCATCATCGCAGAATTCAAATGATAATGGCACCAGGTTATTGTCTGTTGTCGGTGAAGAACAACGGTTCAACATGAACCTGGGATACCGCCAAGGCTGGATGATGGGCGACATGTCAAACTTCTTTGTTCAAGTAGGAGGTAGCATGCTTGGAACAAGATGGATGCGCAATTATGTGTTGGTGGCAGATCGCCAGTTCGATTTGATATCGCAGGGTTTTGTGCAAGGGCAGCAACCACTGTCGGCTACACCTACTACCGGAATTGGATTTGGTGCCTTTGTGCAAACGGGCGTTGAGTTTTGGATTGGTCGCTACTCGTTCGATATTGGAATCGGGTTTTCACGCGAAAAGGTGATAATTCATACATTCGAAAAGTATGGCACCAACACGTGGATTCAAGCCACATTCAATATCTAATCAAATCAACAGGCGGTGAATACAAGGTCGCTGTTGAGCTGACCCATTCCGACATTAGTGATGTTATTTACAGCCTCTGCAGTCCAAGGTTGCGAAACCTTGAGATAGTTTTCGCTAAAGCCATACATCACGCCTTCGTCATCAGATCCTTCCCACAAAATGCGCTGCTGTGAACCGATGAACCGTTCATAAAACGCTCTCTTCTTTTTGTCTGACAGCATTCTTAACTCGATGGTACGGCGGTGTCGCGTTTCTTGAGGAACCACGTCGGGTATACGCAGGGCGGTAGTGTTATCTCGTTCGCTGTAGGTAAATACATGCAGGTATGCTGCCGGAATGTCAATAAGGAATTGACGGGTTTCTTCGAAACGTTCGTCCGTTTCTCCGGGGAAGCCGGTTATCACATCGATGCCGATGCACGCATGTGGCATTGTTTGAAGGATTCTCTCGACACGCTCGCGATATAGGCTTGTGCGATAACGCCTGCGCATCGATCGAAGAATTTCGTCGGACCCACTTTGCAATGGAATATGAAAATGCGGCATGAACTTATCGGAACTAGCCACGAAGTCGATAATCTCGTTCGATAGCAAATTGGGTTCAATGGAAGAAATACGGAAACGTTCGACCCCTTGCAAGCGATCAAGCGCTTCAAGTAACACCATCAAGCTTGTATTGTGCTGAGTGCCGTAATCGCCGATGTTAACTCCGGTGAGAACAATTTCTTTCGCGCCGGCATCAATTGCTTTGTGAGCTTGTGCAAGGGTCTCTTCGATTGTTGCGCTCCGGCTTCGGCCGCGGGCGAGCGGTATGGTGCAGAATGCACAGAAATAATTGCACCCGTCCTGAACTTTCAAGAATGTACGCGTGCGGTCACCTGCAGAGAAAGAGGGAATGAAGTCCTTTACATCTTTAATTTCTCCAACATGAATAGCAGGCTCTATAATCAGCTTTTGTTGCTGCACATGGTCTACCAGATTGAATTTTTGCCCGGCACCCAACACCAGATTCACACCGGGTATGGCTGCAATCTCTTGCGGTTTTAATTGAGCGTAGCACCCAACCACAGCCACAAAAACATCGGGGTTAGATCGGACCGCACGGCTTACGATATTGCGACACTTCTTGTCTGCTTGCTCGGTAACACTGCATGTGTTAATCACAAGAACATCAGGAGCATCTTCCATTTCAACACGCGAATAGCCCGCTTCTGAGAACTGTCGGGCCAATGTCGATGTTTCAGAAAAATTCAGTTTACAACCTAAGGTATGAAAGGCTATGCGTCCTGCTGTTGACATGAATTTTCGTTCGAAATTGTTTTTGTTTTGACGTATGAATATGCAAATCTGCTTCTATTTTTACGGCAATCTTGCAAGTAATCAATAATGAGCAAATTTAAGCTGATCTTGTTGTTGGCGGGTATTCTGCCTGTCGTTTCATGGGCGCAAGCTCCATGTGAGTTTGACGTGGTTTTGGATTCATATTATATCTGTCCAAATGATTCAGGATTTTATTTGCCCATTTTGGCAGAACCTGTTGGAACCTATTCAGGAGACTTTGTAAGTGCCGATGGTTTTTTTGATGGGCCGCAGGCAGGTCCCGGTGTTCATTATGTCATCTACACCGCATCACCATCGGTGTGTATTGGCGCGGATACAGTTGAGTTTTATCTTTTACCGAATGGATATCTGGAAGTGGAAGGAAATTTAAATCTTTGCGTTGGTGATACAACTATTCTAACGGCGCCTAATGAGCAGGAATATGACTGGGGTACGGGCGATCGTTTTACTTCATTTACATTTGCTCCCGATTCTACCTCTACGTATATTATTTCTGGTTCTGACCAGAATGGCTGCGTTATTTCGCAGGAGTTGGTTATTGAAGTATTTCAGAATGGCACAGACTTATTAATTGATGGCCCTATTCGAGTTTGTTATGGTAGCACGGTAACGTTTGAAATGGAAGGGTCAAGTGCGTTCAATTGGTCTGATGGTTCGACGGATAGTTTGCTCACATTGGAACTCTATGAAGATGTTCTTCTTTCCGTAAACGTCTTCGATAACCCTGCCTGTGATACCACCATAGAGCTTTTCGTTGATGTGGCTGAAGATCTTTATTACCAGTATGAGGCAGTGGCACAAGTATGCGAAGGAAGTCCATTCCAAATTTTCATCACAGGTGGAAATGCGGCGTATTACGTTTTGGGAGATTTCTTTTTTACCGATTACCTGGAGTTTTTTCTGGAAGATGATTCCATGTTGACGATGGAAATTTATAATGAATTCGGATGTTTGGCTACACGCAATATTGAGTTTAGGGTTTACGAAAATCCGGAGCTCAGTGTGGAAGCACCCGAAAGATTATGTGAGCAAGATTCGGTGAGCATTTTTGCGACCGGAAGTGCTCCTATTGAATGGGTCGACCTTTCAACAGGTACGCTGGTTTCGTTAACCGGAGAAAATGAGTACCAGAGTGTAGCCACCGACTCTATCATGTTTCAAGTGTCTTCGTCTTCGCCTGAAGGCTGCATTGCAACTCAATATGTAGAGGTGCCTGTTTATCCAATACCGAACGTTCGAATAGATTCGCTCACCCCATTCTGTATCCAGCGAATGGGAATAGCCATTGGAACAGGAGCAGATTTTTATGTGTGGAATGGGTTGGATATTCAGGACACAGTCTTATTTCCTGTCGAGGGTGATACTACATTGTACTTGTTTGGTTCTACAATCTATGGCTGCTATGCAGAGGATACGCTTGAGATAACAGCGCATCCAAACCCTGAAATTTATCTCGCCGGAGAGTACATTGTTTGCGAGCTTGATACAGCAACCCTCGTGGGCTCAGGAGCCGATAGCTATTTTTGGAGTGGAGTTGAAGGGTCAGACACGCTGAATGCGTTTCCTTCAGCCGACTCATTATTCACGCTAATCGGTAAGAATATTTTTGGGTGTGCCGATACGGCTACTTATTTCGTCGATGTGAATCCGGCACCGATAAACACATTCACTGGTCCATCGGAAATATGTGTAGGGGAAGCGACGAACTTAGAATTTTCGACCGACGGCCTTCTTTTTCAATGGGCGAACGGTTCCTATTTATCCACCATATTGATGAGTCCTGCTGATGACACAACGTATACGGTTACTTCAGTCGGCGCAAATGGATGCCCAAGGACATCGACATTCGATCTTGTAGTTAACGACTTTCCAATACTCAACGTTGATGGTAATTCACCCGTTTGCTTTGGTGACAGTCTGACATTGTATGTTTCAGGAGCTGAATCATACGAATGGAACAATGGATTAACCGGTGATACCATATCCTACATACCACTTGTAACAAGCATTCTTCGCGTTGAGGGTTTTAATGCAGATTGCTCAACTGAGCTAGCCATTAACATCACCGTTAACCCGGTTCCTGCTGCTCAGTTTTCATTCGATGCAGATACTCTTTGCACCAACGGTGAAGGCGCTACCTGGATAGCGAGTCCTTCAGGAGGAGTTTTCAGCGGCGATGGTATTTTGAACAATTGGTTTGTTTTGAATGCCGCCGACTTTGGCCTGAATACCGTAACCTATACCTATACGAATAGCTTTAATTGTGCTTCTTCTGCTACGGATTCTATCGTAATAGAGACGTGTATTGATGTTAACGAATTGGAAGGAGGGTTGATTACCATCTATCCGAATCCTTTCCTGAATCAAATCAAGTTTGACGTTGCAACCACGAATTATCAATACGAGGTATTTAACTCCGTTGGAAGCTTGGTTTGTAAAGGGATGATCAATGAGCAGGTCATCCTAGACACGACCGAATGGAGTTCAGGGTCCTATGTGGTGCGATTGAATCGGGAGGGCAATTCCTCAACTCATCGAATAGTCAAAATAGATGGCTAGTGTTTATTGCTGAACCACTGGAGCGACGTGCTTAGTCGATTCTTGAGATTTTTTCTGTCTACGATGTAGTCCAGAAAGCCGTGTTCCAGCACGAATTCGGCGCTCTGAAATCCTTGTGGTAAATCTTTTCCGATTGTTTCCTTTACCACGCGTGGTCCTGCAAAACCAATGAGTGCTTTTGGCTCCGCGATATTGATGTCGCCCAACATGGCAAATGAAGCGGTTACACCACCGGTTGTAGGATCGGTAAGAAACGAAACATAGGGCAGTCGCGCGTCGGCCAGCTGTGTTAGTTTGGCTGATGTCTTGGCCATTTGCATCAGCGATAATCCAGCTTCCATCATGCGTGCGCCACCCGATTTTGAAATGCAGATGAATGGGCATTTTTTAGAAATCGCCTCGTCCACACCAAGCGCAAACTTTTCTCCCACTACTGATCCCATCGATCCACCGATGAATCCAAAGTCCATGCATGCAATGACTGCTTCTTGGCCATTTATTTTGCCGCGTCCAACCCGAATAGCATCTTTTAATCCTGTTTTAGCTATCGTTGTTTTTATGCGGTCTTTGTAGGCTTTTGTATCCTTGAATTCGAGGGGGTCGGCACTTGTCATTTGCGATGCCACTTCTTCGAATTCGTTCTCGTCGAACAAAATACTGAAATACTGCAGTGAGCTGATTTTCTCATGGTAGGCGCATTTGTCACAAACCCAGTTGTGCTCAGCATGTTCTTCGCTCGTAAGCACATTGCGGCAGTCGGGACATTTGTACCACAAACCTTCAGGAATATCCTTTTTCTCCTTGTACTTGGTCGTGATGCCCTGCATTTTTCTGGTAAACCAACTCATGAGTCTGTTTTTTTAGTGGTGCAAATATGAAGATAAATTAGCTCTCTGAGATTTGTTCCTTGTTCAAAGCGTCGATGCGGTTTTGATGCGGTTTAATGTGCATCAAAAGCGATGGAAAGATGAATACGTGAATTACTCTGTCGTCAAAATCAAATGTTGGTTAGCTGTGTGCTTCTGATTGCGCATATTGATGACGGGGTTGGCGTACATCTGAAGCAAAATTTCTCGTGCAGAACTGTTGAGATTCTCAGCTGGCAGGCCGAGCTTCTTTCGTGAAAATGACAACTTGAGAATATGTCCTCGGATATAATTCGCAAAAGCAATGCGCTGAATATTCGAGTATTGATCTTTGTACTCTCGGCCTCCATGGAGAAGGTCGTATGCGATGAAATTGTTGGGCCACAGGTGGAAAATACGATGCATTTCGTCGTCTATAGCTTCGCTCAATATGCGGAATTTCTCATTCTTGTTGTTGATTGCACGCATTTTTTCAAAAGCTTCATTCATGGGTCGGCCTACACAGATATTGATCTTGCCCTTATGACCGGTCAACCCTATAACCATTGAATGGAAATCTTCGCCTGGTTTTTTCTCATACTTACCAAAAGTCTTTACATGCAACAGCTCATTTGTTTTAAGCAAGTCGCAGGGGTCAAACTCATAACTCACACACATCGGTCGAATATTGAGTTCTTCAAGAGCGTCTTCAGGTGGCAGTTTTGAGCTAAGCGCAAACATCTTGAGCAATCCTGTTGCAGTCCGATCATCCCCATCCTTACTCCGTCCTTCGCGCTGCGCTATCCAGATCGAGGTGTTTTTTTCTGTAATCGTATGTCGAATATAGTTGCTAAGCCGCTGAGAGTAGTGAAGCATTTCTTTTGCGTTAACATCTCGGCTTACGATGAAGTTTTTGTTGCAGCGAACCACATCGCGAATGATGGGAAGTTTCAGTAGGTTGTCGCCAATTGCAATTTCTGTGGAAGGAATACCTCGTTCGATGAGGCTCACGTTGAGAAGCGCACTGTCAAGGATAATATCACGGTGATTCGAAATGAAAAGGTAAGCTTTGTCTGGCTCAATCTCGGACTCATTGGTGAAGGTCACACCGCTCGTAGTCATCTGCGTGATAACCTTAACGGCTGGTGCGCTAATCTCCTCTTGGAATTGCTGGACGTTTTGAACTTCGAGGAACATATCCAGAATTTCTGTTTTACGAAGTCCGGGATAAACCCATTTCATCATTTTGATGAGAAGAGGGTCCTCAATCATTCGCAGAATGGCCTGCTTTAATTCAGCGTCATTATATGGACGCATTTCGCCAAAATCGTGTACATCTATCCGTGGTTCGGTCATGATGCGAATTTACAAGCATACCGATAAATTGATTTCCCGGTGGTTATAGAAATTACCTCTCCCAGGCCGGACACGGGCGTGGAGGTGCACTTCCTACGGTGTTTTTAGGCATAATTCTCTTTGCTCTTTCACCACACTTCCAGTGCTTGAAGATGGTGTACTTCAAGCTTAAGTATAAATCAGCGCCGTAAATTTTCTTTTGGAATAGGAGAGAGATGATGTCGTCGCTTCCAATAATTACGCTATTGAGTCGAAGACAAAGGCCTGCTTGTGGATTCTTGAATTGATAGAGCGATACCGGTAGCGATGCTTCAAATCGCTTTGTTTCCCAACGAGGCGCTACCCCTAAGTAACTTGAACGCTGAACTCCTAACTGATTCAACCAAGGCACACCGCATGTAATAGCGCCATACAAGTAGAAGTTACTAATCAAATTAAAATCGGCTTGAGCCGAAATGGCTGCCGGCAACATCATTGTGTATTTGGTGAGGTTACTATTCTCCTTAACGAGTTGAAAGTTGTTGTTTATTAGGCTATCAACTCCATTAATGTCGTATGCTTGTGTGCTTTGATAGTTTTCCCACGTCGTGCTTTGATTTTGTGAGAAGTTGTTCGTGTAAAATGGCTCTTCGAATTTTATTCGGCCCACATCAATCAATGAAATACCAATGCGATACAAATAGTCACCATCAGTGCAGGGAGAATGCGGCACGTAATTGTCCGAGCGCTTGTGTCTGACCTTGTGTGTAAAGCCTATGTCGGCGCCCCATCCGGTGCCATTGATGTAGGAAGATGTTGGATCATTAAAGCCATATTGACCGGCAAATTCCTGTGTTTCGATGGAGCTGTTATCCATGATTTTATACGTCCACGAATCGAGACGAACACCCGCTCCTGCATATCCCAACAGCCGTTTTATGGTAATGGCTCCCTGCGTAATTGATAATCCTTGGCGTTGAATGATTGTGCCGTACGTAAAGCCGAGTTCACCCCATGCCAGCACATTGGTTCTGATGTTTCGGATTGTATTGAATTTGTTTTTTTCGCTTGGAGAGTCGAAGCCATTTTGAGCCCAGTCGTGAATTTTCGAAGAAACACCTCTTACATCGGCCATTACCCGAGCTGATGTGCTGAAAGCAAAGGCATGTTGCTTCACTGCGAATGCAATTGATGGTCCGCCAACTTGAATGTCTACAAACGCAGAGTAGGGAGTATTCTTTTTGTTGAGAGGAACCGTGGTCATGGTGTCGAAATTATCTTTCGACAGTTCGTTGCTATTGAGATAAACCAAATCGTTTTTTGCAAATACGTTAAACCCTGCCAATTGGAAGTCGATGAATGCCCTTGAATCTACAATGGTCGATGGGTTGTTCCAAACTGTATTAATTGGTGAGCGCGTGCTGCCTGCGATTCCCAGATTGTCTTGTGCATGTATGCTAAATGAAGCAAATGCAAGTAAAACGAATAGGATGGTTTTGTTCATGTCAGGCAGAATAGGGTTCCGCCAGTTGAACGAGACTCAATCTAAAAATGTTCGGTTATAGAGAAAAAAGTTAGTTTACCGGCTGGCTAAGCTTAATTCGAAAATAAACCGGTGTGTTGCGCGGAACGACATTGCCAGCGCTTCCATTTGTGCCGAATGCTAAGTAAGACGGAAGGTAAACGAAGGCCTCTTCACCATATCGCATGAAGCTCAAGGCGTAGTGGAGGCCATCGACCAATTGTCCGGGTGCTCCGTAACTGAGCAGCATTTCGGTTTCTTCGTCCAGTTTTTTTCCGCTCAGTAGATAGGTATTGTAGGTCAGCTTTACTTCATCACCTACCTTGAGCGTATCGCCATTGGAATGGGAGAAGTATTGGATGAAACAGTCACCATGCTTTTCATAGTCCCTAACTCCATCGTTCATGAGAAGCAATTCGATTGCTTCATTTTCTTCGAGCTCTCCCTGTTGCGCTGCACTCATTAGAAAGTTTGCATATTCTCCCGCCGAAAAAGTATGCAGCACTTCGAGTGACAGTTCCATGTTTTCCTCCGGCTTGAACATAGTTTCGTCTGCATAGGCACTGAGGTAGCTTTTAGCCATGGTGCGAAATGGCAAACGGAGTGTTAAACCATCGCCGCAGTTCATGCTGAGTAAAATCTCCTGTAGGTCTTCGTTAATCTTTTCTTCGCTTTTGAAAGAAGGTACAGTAGGACTTCCATGATGAAGCTGGAATTCATACTTCTTGTTAGACTCATCTAAACTTTCAAAACGTACCAGCATTATAAAATGAGATGCCTCTCGAAGCGTTGGTCCACAATCACCGAATTTGTCGAGCCTCAACCGAATTTGCGAGCCCCGATTTTCGAAGCCTCTTTGTTCATTGCAGCTTGTCAGGTTCAGCATTCCAAAGAGAACAGAAACGAATAGCGCTATTTTGATTGTCAGGCTTTTCATTTCAGTATTTTCAATAGTTGAATGTCATACACAAGTGTTGCACGCTGCGGAATTTTCTGAGAATCTCCGGTAAGACCAAATGCGAGATGCGATGGAAAGATGAATCGCGCTCGATCACCGGAGTGCATGAGTTGAAGTGCTTCATGTAAGCCGGTTTCAATGTTGCCATGGCCGATGTGTATTTCTTTGGCGTTTTCTGCGTCTGTTTTATAGCAAATGGTGCCGTCGAGCAAACTAATAGTGTAGGTGATCATAACGCGATCATCTTTTTTGGCTTGTTCTCCTTGTCCATGCTCGTAGATCCAGTAATGCAATCCTGTTCGCGTTTCTTGCATGGGCCAGTTGGATGTGTCAATGAATGCTTTGATTGCCGCAATCTCAACCTGATGGTTTCGCTTGTTTTCTTCTACCAATTCTTTTTTGGTGCGCGCAATTTCTTGCTCTGTTGGAGGAGCAGCACTTTTATCCCTGCACGCATTCAGGAAGGTCAAAAGCGAAACAAAAGCGAAAAGATACATGTTCATGAGGCTGAAATTTTTTCACTGAATTGCGCTACCAATTCCTGGAATTTCTGGAGAGTTGTATTCATGTTTTCGGAGCTAATTCCACCAGCCGCATTGATATGGCCTCCGCCTTTCCAATGCTCGCGAGAAAAGGAATTCACATCAAAAGCGCCTTTAGAACGGAACGATGCTTTGATTTCATTGTTCCCTTCGCGGAAAAAAGCAGCCAGCTTGATGCCGCGAATGGAAAGCGCTTGGTTTACCAAGCCTTCCGTATCGCCCTGCCTATAGTTGTAGCGTTGCAGTTCTTCTTGTGTTAAGCTTATGAATGCAGTAGCGTGCTCTGGCATCACGATCAGCTTCTCACTGAGAGCATAGCCAATCAATTTGAGCTTGTCCATCAGATTGGTGTCATAAACATTACGATGGATTTCCGCATGATCGAGGCCTGCGGCAATTAACTCGCCGGCGATGCGATGGGTGTCGTGAGATACTTGATGGTATCTGAACGATCCGCTGTCGGTCATTATTCCCAAGTAAATGCACGTCGCAATGTCCAAGTTAAGATGTCCTATCCAACCGCATTGTTCGATAAAACGATAAACCATTTCACACGTGCTGCATGCGCTCGTATCGCTATAGCGGACCGCCGGAAATTCACCCGGTTGCTGGTGATGGTCTATCAGGATAAAAGGGGCCGTTGCTTTCGAAAGCAGGCTGGATACAAAGTCGCCGGTTCTAGGCAGGTGATTATAGTCTAAGGAGAAAATAAGATCAGCGTCGGCTATGGCCTCTTCGGTTCCTTGTGCGTCTTCTTCTGCAATTAAGCAGCGATCATATTCTTTCACCCAATGCAAAAAATCGGGCGCAGCGTCAGGTAAAAGAGTGATGGGGGCTTTACCTATACTCTTCAGAAAGTGATGCATAGCCAGCGCCGATCCAATGGCGTCGCCATCGGGGCTTTTGTGCGTTGTAATGACTATTTTGTTGGCATTCAGAATAAGCCTTTGCGACAAATCGATTTGCTCCGGAGTAAGGATCCTAGACATGCTACAAAGTTAATCGCACCATGTCTGAAGCTCCTTTTTCTTTCTCTAACTTGCGTATTCTTTTTAAACAACGTATGAAATTCCTGTTAATGAGCCGCATGAGGCTTTTGATTTTTGTTTTGGTATTTCTTGTCTCAGCAGGATTTGGTTTGCATAAGTTTTATGTTTCGAAAACCATCATCGAATACAACGCGCGAACACAATTGTTTGAGATAACTACCAAGCTATTTACAGATGACCTAGACAAAGCTGTGTCTCAATTGGCCGGAAAGGAAATACGTTTAGGTAATTCTCAAGAAGACCCGCAGGCAAATGGCTTTTTGGAAGATTACATGAAGCGGCATTTTTCAGTAGTGATGGATGGTGTGCAAACGGAATGGCGCTGGGTGGGAAAGGAGACTGACAATGATTTGACATTTTGCTACATGGAGATTTATCGAACACCTGTCTTCTCATCCTTAACTGTGCAGAACGACTTGTTGATTTCACAATTTCCGGATCAACAGAACATAGTAGATCTCAGTATGTCTGGCTCAACGCAGACTCTGGTTTTTTACAAGGACAAGGTCCTACAAACTTTTCAGCGATAGGGAATGAAGAAGAAAGATGCGGTTGCTTTCATATTGAGTGAGCTAGAGCGGCTATATCCCAATCCTCCGGTACCGCTCGATCATAAAGATGCTTATACTCTCCTGATTGCCGTTTTATTGAGTGCACAATGCACCGACGCTCGAGTGAATACAGTAACACCAAAATTGTTTGCGCTGGCCGACAATCCGTTTGAAATGGTTAAGCTGAGTGCTGCTCAAATAGAAGCCATTATCAGACCGTGCGGTTTGGCACCAGCTAAGAGTAAGCATATTCATCGCCTCTCGGAACTATTGATTGAACTTCATGGTGGAGCTGTTCCTGCATCGCTGGAAGAATTGGAAGCACTGCCCGGTGTTGGACATAAAACAGCCGGGGTGGTCATGATACAGGCATTTGGTGTTCCGGCGTTTCCGGTCGATACACATATTCATCGCATGATGTATCGATGGGGATTGAGCACCGGAAAAAGCGTGGAGCAAACGGAGCGGGATGCCAAGAGACTATTCCCCGAATCGACTTGGATAAAACTACATCTTCAAATTATTTTCTATGCCCGTGAATATTCACCCGCAAGGGGCGCACTGCCCGAAAGGGATTTTGTCACGATGAAGATTAGCGGAAAAATAAAGTCACTTGCGCGTTAACGTTCAAATGCCTTTCGAAAGGCATGTGTCAGCAGCGATACAGCGTGCATAGACTCGCTTGCCGACAAGCCGGCAGGTGGGCCATAGGGTGTTTTGTTCACGTCTATCACGTAGATTCGACCGCTGGCGTTGTCGCGTAGCACATCGAATTCACAAAAATCGGCACCCATCTGAACGGCCATGTTTCGGATACAATCGAGTTCTTGTTCTGAGAAAATCAAGCTGGGTTCGTGCATCTCAGACCGGTGAACTTTATTGGTAAAACGCACAGAATCTTTTTTGAATTTCTTGTAAGTCACTGGAATTGTTCCTGAGATTACAGGAACTCGAATGTCTACATAATCGTCATCCTCAGTAGAATTGTCGATGACGATTTGGTAGACTGCTTTATCGGTGGGAGTTGCGATGGGG
>JAIYBR010000163.1 GCA_027488435.1 Flavobacteriales bacterium | reverse complement strand
AGTTCGAGCCCTGCCACAGTGTTGGTGTGATAGGGACCAACTTGCAAATAGGGTAAGTCTTTCACACTCACAGGCCAGGCATCGTCACCAAACACGACGATGTCGAGCGAGTCTTTTGGGTAGCGGGTCATGATGAATTCCGAAAGCGCCATCGCTACTTTTTTCGCAGGCGTGATGCGGTCTTCACCGTAGAGTATCATGCTGTGCGAAAGGTCGATCATCAGCACAGTCGATGCTTGCGAAAGGTGCTCTGTTTCGAAAACCTCCAAATCGTTTTCGGTGAGCATGAAGTCGGTTATGCCATGCGCGATTTGTGCGTTGCGCATCGATTCGCTCATGAGAATTTGGTCCGGTTTATCGCCAAATACAAAAGGTCTGCGAAGTTCGGTCGCTTCGTCGCCCGTGCCGGCTTTTTTGGTTTTGTGACTGCCTTGCTGCGACTTTTTCATTTTGCCAAACAGCTGATCGAGGTTGCGCTGGCGCATGGCTTGTTCGCTTTTGGCTGTAATGCTACTGTCTTTTCCTTTGCCGCTTTTTCCTCCGGCTTCGTACTTCTCGCGCAAATACCCTTTGCGTTTTAACTCCTGCTCGAAGTCGTCGCGCGTGTAGGTGTCGGAGAAAAGGGGTCGCTGACGGTCAATTTCCTCCATGAAATCGAGCGCTTCATTGGGATCGCCATTGGTGTAGTTCAACAACTCGATGAACAACGGCAATAGCTTGTCGAACGGTGTTCGTTTGTCTTCTTCCGGAATAAAGCGATGGAATTCAACCCCAATCATGTGTGTACAACAACTTGAATGCGTAAAGGTTGCAAATTAAAGTCGCTGATAGCTGGCGGGATGACGAATGGCAGGTTTTGAGAGATCAATTTCGCGCAAAAGGGCCGAAGAGAATGCGCGCGAGAAATACTAAAGAATTGGGTTACTCTTTCTCGGCCGGTATTTCATCCTGCGCAACAATCATCGGCGCAAGCTGATCTGCCTCGAGTTTTTTGAAAAACTCACTGTCTTCCATGGATGGCAAGAGGAACAAGGAGAAGTTGTAGATTGGCTCGTAGAAGTAGGAATGTTCTTTCTGCTTGTTTGGTAGCCACCCGTATTTGCGGTCGAGGGCGTTGAACAGCACGAACAGGATGCTCAAAAACAGGAGCGTTTTCGTTAACGAAAAGAATGCGCCACCAATCTGATTCCAGCGCTCTGCGCCGCCGGCACTGACGGTTTGTGTGATGAGCTTCCCGAGAAAGAACAGGCCAACAAAAACCAAAACAAGCACAATCACGAAGGACACAATCGGCAGATTGCTTCCACCCATTTCGAATTTCTCACGCAGAAAATTCGACATCCAGTCGCTCAGGTGAACCCCGGCGTAAAGGCCCACAAACAAGGCGAGCATGGAAAATACTTCCATCACGAAACCATTGCGCCAGCCGCGCCAAATGGCTAACCCAATTGGGATGAGCAGTACAAGGTCGAGATAGCTTACCATGAAAACGAATATAGAATTGACCATCTTCTGTTCAATACCGTCGGCCATGAGTTTTAAACACATCGCTTTGGATGAACTCCTTTCGAGAATCAGTGAATTAGAATACGTTACGATGCGTCTGTCTATTCCTTTTAGTACATTTGTCGTGAAGCGCTTTTTCTTAATCAAACCAAGATGTCAGCCAACGTAGAAAGTCAGGAGCAGTGGGATGTGGTCATCGAACCCGATTATCCTTTATTCAACCTTCGCCTACGCGAGGTTTGGAATTACCGCGATTTACTTTGGATACTCGTATTCCGAAATTTCGTGGCTCAATACAAGCAAACCTTATTAGGACCGGTTTGGTTTTTCATTCAGCCGATGCTCACCACGCTCACATTTATGGTCATCTTCGGTGCAATTGCGCAAATCCCTACAGGTGGTATTCCGCAGCCGCTCTTCTATTTGAGTGGTGTAGTAATCTGGACTTATTTTTCCGATTGTCTGGTAAAAACGAGTACGGTGTTTAAGGACAATGCAGGAGTATTCGGCAAAGTGTATTTCCCGCGACTCATTATTCCTCTGAGCATCATTGTGAGCAACCTGATCAAGTTCGCGCTTCAGTCTGTTTTGTTTTTATTCGTGTTGCTTTATTACGTCTACTTCAGAAGTGACGTGTTTCAATTGCACACCACGTCATTCTTATTCATGTTGCCGGTGTTTCTGCTGCTGATGGCGCTGCTGGGTTTAAGTCTGGGCATGATCATCAGTTCCCTCACAACGAAGTATCGCGACCTGGCTTTTCTGGTTGCTTTCGGAGTGCAACTTTTGATGTATGCAACGCCGGTAGTTTATCCGCTCGATAGTGAGCGCGTGCGCAACCTGGCGGGCAATTTTCTGCAATGGAATCCGCTTGCTCCCATTTTTGAAGGTGTGCGCAAAGGCCTTTTCGGCACCGGATTTTTCGAATGGTGGTATTTTGGATATGCTGTCGTTGTCACGGTGGTGCTCATGTTTGTTGCTATCATCGTTTTCAATAAAGTAGAACGTAACTTCATTGATACTGTATAACATCCGCGTCTATGTCAAAAGCAATTGAAGTTTTGCATCTCTCAAAGCTCTATCGATTGGGTTCGATCGGCACCGGGCATTTATCGCACGATTTCCAGCGGTGGGTTGCCAAGGTGCGTGGTAAAGAGGATCCGTACATGGTCATCGGCAAGCAAAACAATCGCGAGGCCGGAGGCAAGAACGATGTAGTGTATAGTTTGAACGACATCAACTTCTCGATTAATCAAGGCGATTCCGTGGGTATTATCGGACGCAATGGTGCGGGAAAAAGCACGCTGTTAAAAGTGTTGAGTCGAATCACAAGCCCTACATCCGGTTCTGTTAAAGTGCGCGGACGGGTCGCGAGTTTGCTGGAAGTGGGAACGGGTTTTCATCCGGAGCTAAGCGGACGTGAAAACATCTTCCTCAACGGCTCTATTCTGGGAATGCGCCGTCATGAAATCAACGCGAAGCTCGATGAGATCATTGAGTTTTCCGGAGTTGAGCGGTATATCGATACGCCGGTGAAACGCTACTCATCCGGCATGTACGTGCGTCTTGCTTTTGCAGTGGCCGCCCACCTCGAACCGGAAATTCTGATCGTGGATGAAGTACTCGCGGTGGGTGATGCGGAGTTTCAGAAGAAGTGCCTGGGTAAGATGAATCAGGTGAGTACCAACGAAGGTCGCACCGTACTCTTCGTTAGTCATAATTTGACTGCAGTCGAGTCGCTGTGCAATCAAGGTATTTACCTCGATATGGGTCGATTGGTTATGCAGGCGTACACGGCCGATGTAGTGAAAGAATATGTGTCGCGCGATTTGTCTGCTAAGAGAATGATAAGATCAACAGCTGAGCGCGCAATAGGCAATGAACACATTACGATTGTAGAAGCGGCTGTTGAAAATGGCAGTAGTGAGAATCCTTCCGACATTCTCGATATTGGCTCCGACATAAACCTGAAGCTGACGGTCATCAATCACACAAAGGAAGAATATCTTTCTGCAGGATTCGATTTGAAAACAGCGAAGGAAGATGTTGTTTTTGGATCCGGTAGTAAAATCTATTGTCCCATTGGTATTCCCACGGTTCACACCTGCACAATACCGGGCAATTTTCTTAACGACGATTTATACCAACTCGATATTTATTTTCACACACAGGGCATGAGTAAATTATATGCCCAGCGAAATATGCTCTCGTTTGAAGTAAAGGATCAGGCGCGCGCAAATGGATTTCTTGGAAAAATAAACGGCATGATTCGACCAATGCTGAAGTGGTCTTAGTCTGCGCAATTGAATATCATGGACTATGAAAAAATTGTATGGCTTCTTTCAAAGACTTTACGACAAAAAAATTGATGCATCCGGTTTGGCGGTTTTTCGTGTTTTGTACGCCATTATTCTTCTGTGCGAGCTTTTTCAATTGAAGTTCTTCGATGAACTAATCTTCGATAAGATTCCTTTCGTTGTGCCCGCTGATGTGGATTTTGATTACGGGTTTCATGTGTGGATTTTATCGGTCATATTAATCGGACTCGGTCTTTTTACCCGTGTTGCAACCATAGTCAACTACTCACTTTCACTGCTTTTTATAGGAACGATACAGACCTATGAATACCACATGTTCTATGCTTACATGGGTATAAATTTTCTGTTGATGTTCATGAATATATCGCAAGTGGGAAGCATCGACCGGCTTTTAACGACATGGAAATATTCCAACACCAGACATGTGTATCAACCTACCACAAAGATTTCAGTGTTGAACTACTATGCATTGCTTTTCCTTGTGGTGGCATGCGTGTATTTTGACTCTGTATTTTACAAGCTGGCCTCACACAATTGGACAACCGGAATAGGCATGTGGCTTCCCGCAACACTGCCACAAATAACTCACTACGATGCATCCTGGTTGCTCAACAGTAAGTGGTTTGTTTTGTTTTTGGGCTATTGTACCGTGATTTTCGAAGCGCTTTATCTCTTTCTTTTCACTCGGAGATGGTTCAGAATTCCCGCAATTATCATAGGTGTTGGACTCCATTTGGGAATTGTAATCGAGTTTCCTATTCCTTGGTTCGGTCTTGGTCTGATTGGTATTTATTTGTTGATGGTGCCGGTTGCTTTCTGGCGAAAGGTGATTAAGATTGTTCAGTTCAAATCGCCAAGGTTGACTTTTTATTATGATGCCGAATGCCCCTTGTGTGTGCGTGTGGTCATATTTCTCCGACATTTTGATTTCTTCGGCGCATTGCGCTTCCGCTCTGTTCAGCAAATCACAGAAGAGGACTCGGGCATCAATGCCATCGATCGAAACGAGCTACTGTTGAACATTTATGGAAAGACAGCGGGTGGCAAAATTTTAAAAGGAATTGAAGTATACAGGTTTGCTTTTTTACGAATGCCTTTACTCTGCTGGGTTGGCTTGTTGTTGTGTGTGCCCGGAATTTACCACGTAGGAAAAATCATCTATGGATGGGTAGCGGCAAACCGGGATACGGAACGTTGCTCCGAGGATACTTGCGGATATATTCCACCACCATTTCCGAAAGATTCAGACGAAATAAAAGTAACTAAACATCACACGGTTAAGAATATACGTGTAACACTTATTACGGGATTATTTTTGCTTTTCTGCGTCATGCAGGCCTCTGTAACATACGACTCACTGTTGCTGAATAACTGGAAAAATTCAACGGGACTTCAGAATACACGCCCAATCTATTATCTCGATCAACTTACAGAACCCATTCGCGATTTCTCGAAAATCTATTTAGGTATTACAAATCATCCTGTTTTTATGGATCGGCATTTTGCCGGATATAACCATGTCATTGCCGTAGAAGCTGAATTGGCCGATGGCAAACGCATTTGGCTTCCTATCATAGACCAAGAAGGACATGCTGATTGGTACATCTACTCGTTCAACTGGGTGAACTGGACATTTCGAGTTGTTGGCCCTAATGTGAATCAGGCCAACCTACACAATGGTATACGCGACTATTCAACATTTTGGGCATTTAAAAACGGACACGATATAAAATCTACCGTGTTCCATGTATATCTGAAAAAGGTTGAGGTTCCTACTGAATGGCAGCACAACTTTTTGAAGAATCAAAAAGCACAGCCCTGGATGGAGATCTCAACCGGTAGGTGGATAGACAAGGAATTCGTTATGAATCTGCCGATAATTGAGCAGATGTAAAAAAAGAACTGGATGAAACGCGCATTGATAACAGGTTCGAGAGGTTTTTTGGGAAGCTATCTGAAATCAATGTTGCTTGGGGAAGCATTTGAGGTGATTGAATTGCACTCGCCTCATGTGATGTGCGATGATACTCGCGCATTTAATGCGATGGATTCATTGCGTGCGAGATACGACACCTTCGATGTCATCTTTCATCTTGCTGCGTTTATTCCATACGGTGCGATGAATCAGCCGGATGAGCGATTGCAGACTGTAAATGTTGGGCTAACTCAAGAACTTCTATCTGCCTATCCGAACTCTCGATTTGTTTATGCTTCAAGTGT
>JAIYBR010000290.1 GCA_027488435.1 Flavobacteriales bacterium | reverse complement strand
TGCATTAGAGGAGGCCTGGCAATTGTTAATATCGACAATGGTAATAGCGTAGATACCTGCAGCCAGGTTAGACAAAACATTGTTCGAAGACAACGCCGAACCATTCACACTATATTGGAATGGTGCTGTTCCACCGGCTGATGTAACCGTAATTGATCCATTAGCTTCTCCGAAACACAAGATATCAGTGGCTATTGAGGATGCGGTCAAGGTCTCAGGCTCACCAACTACTGTTGGTGAGGTGGCCACAAATGAACAGCCATTGATATCCGTTACATGTACGATGTAACTGCCCGGTGCAAGACCTGTGAAGATCGGATCAACATCTGTTCCTGTTGGAGCGGCATTCAACTCGTAGAAATACGGGAATGTTCCGCCGTTAATTACTACTTCTATTTGACCATTGCTATTACCATTACACAAGACATTGGTTGGGTTACCAACAGCGGAAAGCTGAGCTGGTTCTTCAATTGTGAATGATGCAGATGCCTGGCAATCATTCGCGTCTTCAACCGTAACTTCAATGGTTGACGCACCTTGTCCGCTAATAGTGTTAAGAGAAGAGAATGTTACACCATTGTCGAATGAATATGTGAATGCTCCAGTTCCACCTGATGCTGTAACCGTTAATGCCCCATTATTCTCGCCGAAACAAAGAACTGAAGTAATCTGCTCAGAAATGACAATTGCAGTTGGAGCAACAACCTGGAAGTCGGTTTCATACGTGCAACCCTCAGAGTCACTAGCATAGATAGTAAACGTTCCTGTTGTAGGTGCAATCACCTCTACAGTTGAAGCAAAACCTTCAATAGTATATGGACCATTCTCCGTAAGCGAAAAATCTACGTCACCCGTTCCGCCAGACCATGCTAGGGTCACAGGAATATTGACTGAGTTTGAACAATCTGCTGTTACAGTGCCTGAAGTAATTGAAATAGAAGGTGGAGAATCGATGGTAAACGTGCTACCATTGGCTGAACAACCATTTCCGTCAACTACTTCGAAGTAGTAGCTGCCTGCTGCAAGATTATCGTAGTTGGGTGAAGTAAGTGGAATTGAATCCCCGTCTACAGGCCATAAGTTGAAAGTCAAACTTCCGGTACCACCACCATAGTTTGCAGCTTCTGTTGTTACTGAACCATTGCTATCTCCGGGACATGAAACGTCTTGAGCTACGCTTGCGCCAATGAACACAGGCAGAACGTCTGCAATAGTAACAGTGACAGTTGCTGAGCAAGGCTCACCACTTGGGTTTACATCTGGATTATCGAAACGTGTATCATTCACAACGTAAGTATACTCTCCCGGAGTAAGTGTTAGGTCAATCTGTCCAGAGATACTTAATCCGTTGGTATCAAAATCATAAAAAGCCTGTGATCCAGTTGCCGTTAGAGTGACCTCTGCTGATTCGCCTGCACACAAGATTGGGGTAGTCACTTCAGCATTCAATTGAATGTTGCAAGGATAGAGACATGATCCGTCGTTGTAAGTTGCAGATTCATTATAGTTCACAGCTAGAACATCGTTGCAACCAGGATTGCATCCTACAGTGCTTGAGAATGTAAATGTGCTGTTGATAGAAGGAGAGCCTACACCAGAATAGTTGGGAAACTCCTGAAGATTATACGTACCACAGATAGTTCCATTAGTAGTAACTTGAGAAAGTAAAATTTTGAGGTCATCACCTGCTTGAGAGTTCGGATTGTCAGGAAGCACAAACCAAGTTCCTCCAATAGTTGAGTTCACTACAACCGAACCACTACCATAAGGTGATGTTGAAAAAGACTGGCTTTGCCAAGCCTGCCCGGCGTCTTCGGCAGTATAAATAGGGTTGGCCGCTCCATCATTATTACATCCCAAACCAATGGTGATATAGGAGTCATACTGAGCCAGTGGTTGAGAATTGAAAATAATACAGGGTAATGCGTCTCCTGTAACACCACCACCATTATAATTCCATACTCCTGAGCCACTAACGGAGAGGGAAAGAGGAGATGCTGATGTACCAGATACGGTAGTTACCCTGTCGGTAGCATTCGTAGTGTTGGCATAAATACGATAGGTGGTGTGCCCTGCCGGATAACCGATCACCGTTCCATTATCGGTGTAAAACGCCTCAACGGTAATGCTAGTTACTTGTGCCTTTGAACGTGTAAAAAATCCGGCACAAACAGCGAGGATAAGTAAAGCTCTCTTCATGAGTTGTTATGGTTTGGATACAGTTAATGTTTGTTTGAACCGCCAAATATAATGTACGCAATTGACTTTAAAAATTTTTCTTAGCCCTATAAAAAGAAAAGGCCCCCATTCTTGGAGGCCTTTAATCGTTAATCTCGGCAAAATTACTTTACAAGAACCTTCACATTTTGATTTGAGAATCCATTTGAAAGCACAACGTTGTAAATGCCTGATGCAAATAGATCGGTGTCAATTGTGATGTTACGCTGACCAGATACTACGCCCAAATTCTGCTCGAATACCATTTTACCAACGCTATTTATCACAGCGATGTTCAATGACTGAGTGTTCATAGCGTCGAACTGAATGTTTAACACTTCGTCAGCAGGATTGGGGTAAACTCGTAGATTTTGAGCAACAGTGTTCAACTCATTGGTTGAAACCGTAGCGCATGACTCACATGTATCGAACGTCCAACAAACACCAACAGGGTTTGAATTGGTGCGTACGAGCTGGCGGTTATCGCTGAATGTTCCGTTATTTACCCCACAACCACCAATTTCTGAGAAATCAGCTGATTCTTCTATAAAATCGGCTCCATCAGGAGTTCCAATGCGGAATTTGTAGAAAAGTGATCCGATACAAACCTGAGGAACAGTGATTGACCAAGTTCCGTCACCATCAGCATCGCTCAATTGCAAGGCACCACTTTGCCAGTTGGGTTGAGTGAAGTCACCCATTACCCACATTACCTGACCTGGGGCAAGAACATTGGCACCCGGGCGAACTTCAAATGTAACATCGCTTGGTGGAACAACTGAGCTGCAAGGATTCGCTGAGTTGAAACATACAGCAGGCAATTCGATGGCTCCATCGGCAGTTACCGTGAGCTGGCGGTTACCGATACCTTCCCAGCCACCTGTGCCAATGCGAAACTTGTATTCGTAGTTACCGGGCGTCAAGTTTAATGTGATCGTCCATGTACCATCTCCATCATCATCACTCATCGGTACACCCGTAGACCAGTTGGCTACAGTTCCCATCAGGTTAATACCGGGTGAGGTATCAGCACATGAAGCGCTCATGTTCACTTGGAAAGTAACTGACACAGGCTGCACGCACGACTCGCATGAACTCCAGCAATAAGAAGGAGTTACCGTGTTAAAATCGGTAATTATGAGTTGGCGATTACCTCCGCCATCACCGCATGCACCGCTAATATTTTCGTTCAAGAAATCCCACCCGGGACCATTAATGAACTTATATTGAATCGGACCAGTTGAGTTTACAGCAATCACCGTTTCCCAAATCTTATCACCATTCCAGTCCTGAAGTGGAACAAATGTGCCCCAGTTTACGAAGCTTCCGTTTACATGAACGCCATCAGGGTGGATATCCAAGCCCGGCTCACCGCCCACACCATCGAGGTTAACGTCGGTAGTGCTCATGTCGACACGCAAGCGAACCGCGTTTTGTCCGCAATCCGCACACTCGCCATAACAAACGGTGTAAGACGTTGGCTCTGCGCCTACCATGATTTGACGATTGCTGTTGCCATTCACCTCTACAGTGCAAGTAGAAGGCACGTTTTCGGAATATGGCCAATCATTACCATTCACAAATTTAAATTCATAGCGTCCTGGCATGAGCATCAAGGTTGCTGTGTAAACGAGACTGGTGTCGTTAGCCGTCATTAAACCCGAAGCAGCATTAGGTGTCCAGTTTTGATAATCTGGATTCTCTGGAACGTTGTCGTAGTTCGGGTCTTGGAAATTACCCACAACGTGCAAGCTGTCTGATGGACCAACAGAAAGCATGTTCACATTGAAAGTTACAGCTGTTTGCGCCATTGCGCCTGCAGCCATAATTAAACTCAAAAGACTCAAGTAGATTTTTTTCATAATTGATTTTGTTAAATGGATAGTTGGTGTACTTCGAACACTTTGTGTCAAAAGTAAATACTTTCGCCATAATCAAACACCTGAATGAACTTTTTTATGAAACTATCTTGTATCCGTTTCTTCTCTGTTTTCTTTAGTCTACTTCTGTGCCTTACGTCCTTCGCACAATCCATCGTTCGTGCCGACCCTCCCAACTGGTGGTCGGGCATGCAACAGAATAAGATAGAAATTCTATTTCAGGCGAAATACATCGCCAAGTGCAGGGCCTTCATTAATAGCGAACACTGTAAAATACTTGGCACTACTCCACTTCCAAATTCGGATTACTTGTTGGTGGAAATTGAAATTTCGCCTGATTGCCCTCCCGGAAAACTGGAGTTCACGTTTGCATCTTCTCGTAATGATTACGAATACTCGTTTCCGATTGAAAGTCGGTCAACCAAAACCACCAAAGGTTTAGGTGCGAACGACCTTGTCTACCTCGTTTTCCCGGATCGTTTTTCGAATGGTGACCCATCAAACGACAACAACCCATCCCTACTTGAGCCCAAAGCCGACCGCGGTGGACTTAAATCGCGACACGGCGGCGATATTCAAGGAATTACCAATCATATCGGTCACTTCCAAGAACTCGGTGTAACAGCTCTTTGGCTAAATCCCGTTTTAGAAAACAATCAGCCTTATGAAAGCTATCACGGCTATGCGGCAACAGATTTATATAAAGTGGATCCGCGCTTGGGAACGAATGCATCCTACAAGCAGCTCGTGGCAGAATGTCACAAAAAAGGCATTAAAGTGATTTGGGATGTTGTCTACAATCACTGGGGTAATGAGCACCATTTATTCAAGAATCTGCCCGACAGCAATTGGGTTCATTGGTTCCCGAAATTCACACGCACGAGTTATCGCGCAGAAACGTTGATGGATCCATACGCCAGCAAGGCCGATCGCGACATCATGACCAACGCGTGGTTCGACAAACACATGCCCGATCTCAATCAACAAGACCCGCATCTGGCGCGCTACCTCATTCAGAACTCACTGTGGTGGGTTGAATACGCCGGAATCGATGCGTTTCGCATCGACACATACGCCTACCCAGATCAAATATTTATGAAGCAGCTCGATGAAGCCATGCGCCTCGAGTATCCCGACTTCTTCTTGTTTGGTGAAACGTGGGTGCAGGGATCGCCCGTGCAAGCATGGTTTACCGAAGAAGCTGAAGTAAAAAAGAACTTCAATTCTTCGCTGCACTCGGTGACAGACTTTCAACTTTACTATGCCATCACCAAAGGTTTGAAGGAAAACTTTGGTTGGGAAGAGGGATTCCGACGCATTGAACTCACCCTTGCGCACGACATACTTTACAAAGAGCCCAACAACCTCGTCACCTTTCTCGACAACCACGACCTGAGCCGCTTCTACAGTATGATGGGTGAAGACATGGCGAGTTTCAAAATGGGTATCGCCTTGCTTTACACGCTGCGTGGAATTCCTTCCATCTACTACGGTACTGAAATATTAATGAAAAACTACTCTGACCCCGATGCGAAAGTGCGCGAAGATTTTCCCGGAGGCTGGCCTGGCGACACCTCCAATAAATTCACTTCTTCCGGTCGCACCAGGCAGGAACAAGAAGCCTTCGACTTCTGCTCTATACTAGGAACTTGGCGCAAGGCAAATCCGTGGCTAGGAAAATCCAAACTCATGCAGTTTGTTCCGGAAGAAAACACCTACGTCTATTTCCGCTACGACGATATGCACACGGTGATGTGTGTCTATAATGGCAACGACAAGGCGCACACCTTGAAGCTGGACCGATTTTCCGAGCGTATTGGCAATGTGAAAGTCGGAAGAGATGTTATAAGTCGGCGAGAACTGGAGCTTAGCAAGGAGCTGGTGGTAGACCCTCGCCAAGTCCTCGTCATAGAGCTACCACAGTAGGCCGCTGCCTCATCCCTAGACCAAGGACGCACTGCTGTGCGTCCACTCCGATGGACTATCCCTGGAGCAGCTCAGTCAGCAAGGAGCGCCACCTCTCCGGCACCTCCATCGTGCGGCGCTCTTCATAATCGAAGCACACCAACACGGAAGCTCCGGTTGCACACAGCTGCTCGCCTCGCATGTATCGATAGCCGAGCGTGTAGCTCTTGTTGCCAATGTGCTTGCAGAAGACTTGAATGTCGACTTTATCGTTGAAGTGAATCGGCAGCAGATAGTCCATTTCATTGCGCGCCACGAGGATGCCTTGCTTATTCCAGTTCCATTCATCGCCTGCCAGCTGATGAAAGAAGTAAATACGCGCTTGCTCGGCGTAGGTGAAATAGGTGGCATTGTTGACATGCCCCATTACATCAATATCAGAAAATCGAATGTCGATTCGATACGGTTTCAGTTCCATCTTATTCTACTTCGATAACGAGTCCTTTCAAGTATTCTCCTTCTGGGTGATAGATGCTCACCGGGTGATCTGAGGGTTGATGCAACTGATGCAGGATACGCACCTTGCGACGTGCATTGATGCCTGCAGCCATCACGCTGTCGTGGAAGAGTTTTTTATCGATAACCTGCGAGCACGAAAACGTGAAAATGATTCCGCCCGGTTTAATTTGGCGAATAGCAGCCTCGTTTATACGGATATAACCCTGAACAGCCTTGTGACGAGCGCTCATGTGCTTAGCAAACGCCGGCGGATCGAGCACAATCACATCATAGTCTTCTTTTAATTGCTTGAGATATTCAACCGCATCGGCTTTGATAATGTCGTGAACAGGAGCTTCGAAGCCATTAAGCTTGGCGTTGACCACAGCCAAGTCGAGTGCTTTCTGACTGCTATCGAGACTATGCACCAATGTTGCTCCGGCCTTCAATGCGTAAACGGAGAATCCGCCTGTGTAACAAAACGTATTGAGTACTTTCTTTCCTTTGGAAAACTCGCCAAGGAGTTTTCGGTTCTCGCGCTGGTCAATGAAGAATCCGGTCTTTTGCCCGCCTTCCCAGTCAACGTCAAATAAGCAGCCGTGCTCGCGTGCAACACTGTCTTGCTTCGAACCTTGCAGGTATTCACCTGCCGTACCTGTGCCCTTCCCTCCTACCTTCTCGTCGCCACGATCATATACTGCCAGCAGCTTGCCGTCATAGATACTCATGAGTGCTTTCGCTAAGACCGCGCGCTGCTCGAACATGCCCGCACTGTGTGTTTGAATCACAGCGGTGCTTCCATAGACATCTATAATCAACCCCGGAAGGCCATCGCCTTCCCCATGAACCAAGCGATAAATAGTTGTTTCAGAATTGTCGACCCACCCCAACTTCTTCCGAAGGTTATATGCATTCTGCAGTTTGCCTTGCCAAAAGGTTTCCGTGCCATCGAAGCCTTCAAATGAAAACACACGCACCGTAATGGAACCATCTGCGCAATGGCCTGTGGCTAAGTAAGCGCCTTTGCTATCACACACTTCTACAATATCGCCATCGTGGGCAGTACCTTCTACACGCGCTATTGCACCGCTGAATACCCACGGATGAAACCGTCGAAGCGACTGCTCCTTACCCGGCTTGAGAATAATCTTAGGAAATGACATGGGGACAAAGCTACCTAATTATGGTGGGCGAGCCGATTGGCTTTGTTGGATATTGAGAGATCAGAGATTTCGGAGGGTAGATAAGTACTAATTACAAAGGACTAAGTTGTATGAGGGAACCCATTCATTCACTTAACACCCTTTCACAAATAAATCTCTCTCCTCTTGCGTTTCATGGCACAGTGATTGGCAATTATCCAATCGTCTAATAAACTTCTCGCAAGTTTGGTTAAGGTTAAGGTTAAGGAAAATCCCCCGGAAACGTTCGGGGGTTTTTCTTTATATCAAATCCATAGTCCGAAGGACCAATTCAGAAAATTATAAGATGAATTTTATACGAACTGTAACCTTAAGAGAGCTGACCGCGTTATAAACCTCAGAATGAAAACAACGAAGAAACTCGCAGTGACATGCACATACCACAGGAGTGCATTCACCGAAAGTGGCTTCGGAAACCTATGCGAAAATCAACCTAACCTAACTTTAAATGTATGCTGGAGTATTACAAAGCGGTATTGGGCAACGTGACGTTTGATACAATGCTCTTTCGAAAAGAACTCCGCAAAGCGATGCGCGAATTAATAGCCGACGATAGAGTTCGGCTGAGAGATTGGCTTAAGCAATGCGGGTACGTCTGAAAACTAAACAACCTAAATGCGTTCTATTGAAAAGGTCGTCCAAATGGGCGGCCTTTTTCTTTGAATTATGGGGCGACCCGATAGATATACCAATCAAAGTTTTCATTGACTCTATAAATCAGACGATCATGAAGTCTGCTGGGACGACCTTGCCAAAACTCGAAGTAATGTGGCACAATAACGTATCCGCCCCAATGAGGTGGACGAGTAACCGGCTTCCCTCCAAATTCATTTGAATAATGAGTGAGCGAAGCTTCCAGCTCCTCTCTCGACCGCATTTCTGTGCTTTGCATAGATGCCCAGGCCGCAATTTGACTTTCCCTGGGCCGAGTAGCGAAATAGGCATCACTATCCGCTGTGCTTACCTTACGAGCAATGCCATAAATTCTTACCTGACGCTCCAGTGTATTCCAGAAAAAATTCATGCACACCTTCTCTGAGTGTTCCAACTGTTGCCCTTTTGAACTCGTATAGTTGGTATAAAAAACTAAACCCGACTGATCAAATTTTCGCAACAGGACTACTCGCGAATTGGGATAACCATCTGCACCAATCGTGGCCAAATTGAACGCATTATAATCTTTGATACCCTCGTTTTCTGCTTCCTTTAACCAGAGACCAAACTGGTCGAATGGATTCTGAAGAGCGTTCGATTCCAATAAAATGCTGCGGTTATAATCGTATCTCGAATTCTCGATATTGGCTTTGTAATCGTACATAGACACTCGCGTTGGTTGTGGCATCAAAAATATAGGGTTATCTGCATCATCTTTGTGGCACTATGAAATTTGTTCGTGATTGTTGTCAGCACTTCCTGCTTGCTATCATCATTCAGCTTCTGACGGGAGCTACTATTGGCCTTGCCCAGCCCGCATTCAATCGAGCAGACACACTGCGGGGAACGCTCAGTGAACTTCGCTCTTGCTTTGATGTCACTCACTACGACCTTTCGGTCACAATTGATTCGTCCAGCAAATCTCTAAGTGGAGCGAACATCATCACGTTCAAAGCAACAGAAGACTTTCAGCAGTTGCAACTCGACCTATTCGAGAACATGACGGTATCACAAATTCAATTTGAAAATCACCCGCTCGAATTCACCCGTGAGTTCAATGCCATTTTCGTCCAGTTGCCTCGTCTCTTAAAAAAAGGAGACAAGTCGCAGCTTGTTGTATACTTCAATGGAAAACCTCGCGTGGCGAAGAACCCACCGTGGGATGGCGGATTTATCTGGACAAGATCCGAGAACAAACAACCCTGGATTGCCGTGAGCTGCCAGGGAATTGGTGCCAGCTTATGGTGGCCATGTAAAGACCACCTGAGCGACGAACCGGATAGTATGGATATTCATTGCAGCGTGCCTTCCCCATTAGTGTGCGTTTCGAATGGCCAAGACCGTGGAGTTACCAACGACATGGCTGGATACAAAACGTATAACTGGCATGTCTCTTACCCTATTAACAACTACAATGTAAGCATCAACGTGGGCGACTATGTGCTCCTGCACGATGTGTATGAAGATGAAACCGGCGATACACTTTCGCTCGATTACTATGTGATTCGAGGCAACGAAAACAAAGCTGAGAGCCACTTTAAGCAAGTGAAGCCAATGCTCGCATGCTATGAAAAATTCCTGGGTAAATATCCCTTTCCCGCTGATGGCTATGCACTCGTTCAAACACCCTATTTAGGTATGGAGCATCAGGGAGCCATCGCCTACGGGAATAAATTTCGAACAGGATACCTAGGAAGCGATCGATCCGGGCAAGGTTTAGAATTCGACTACATAATCGTTCACGAAACCGGCCATGAATGGTGGGGCAATAGCGTTACTGCCGGAGACATTGCCGACATGTGGATACACGAAAGTTTCTGTACTTATTCCGAAGCGATTTATGTAGAATGTATGCACGGATACGACACAGCCATGACTTATGTGAACGCTTTAAAAGAAAGCGTTCAAAACAATGCTTCTATCATGGGAATCTACGGCGTTAACCATGAAGGGCATTATGACATGTATGTGAAAGGAATGCTATTCCTGAATACACTGAGACATGTAGTAAATAATGATGCGTTATGGTGGAACACCATTAAATCAATGAGTGACACTGTCTTTAAGCATTCCGCAACGGATTACAATGAAGTGGTCAATTATTTCGAATTGAAAACTAACATCCAGTTGCGTCCTCTTTTTGAGCAATACGTTCAATGCAGCGAGCTACCTATCCTCGAGTATTCTGTAAAAAGAAAGAATAAGCAAGTAACACTTAGAATGCGCTGGAATGCTCAAAGTAAAAACTTCAACATGCCCATTCACATTTGGGCGAAAGGAGAGCGTTTACGATTTGAGATTTCAAAAAAGTGGAAAAAGATTGTCCTTCCCCCCACATTCGAGTTTGACCAACTAACCGGTTATTATACATTGAAAAAAGTCAAAACGAGAAATAGTGTGTCTATCGAATGACAAACATATACCCTTCGCGCAACTCATTTTGACCATCCTCCTTTTCCAACTCTACACGGAAAAAATACATTCCGTCAGGCACATAGGTATCTCCGGAGTTAAATCCTCCTGTCCAAACAGGGGCCAAATCAGTTGATTCAAATACCACCTGTCCCCATCGATTCAGCACTTGCGTTTTCATCGATTTGATATTTCGAGCTTCAATTTTCCAAACGTCGTTCACACCATCATTGTCAGGAGTGAAAGAATTAGGAATGTAGACGGCAACGTTACAATCCTCGAAGACAACATCAACTGTTTGAGCTACACTTCCACAATCGTTGGTGACCATAAACCAGTAACGTCCCGGTTGATCAACCGTTAGGTACGTCTCCGATGATCCATCATTCCACAAATAGCTGCCAGATGAATAATCGTCAATGACAATAGTGTAATTGCTTTCTATGCATCCATATTGATATGGATTTGCGCGAACGAAGGGTAAGGGTTTAACGATTACAGTAACTTCATCGACGGTGCTGCATCCTTGCTGTGTATACTCAAAAGTGTAGGTTCCCGGATTAGACACCGTTATTGAACTTGAATTTGCGCCGGTGCTCCATTCGCCCGCATAGCCGGCGTTAATCGTTGCTGTTTCATCTGAACATATTTCAATGGCGGGGCCCAACTCAATTAGTGGCAAGACCACCTCTTCCACAATAAAATCATCGGTTGTTGCACAGTTATTTTCAGTTACAGTAACCTCAAAAACACCCTCTGAAGCAAATGATGAACTCGATCCATTTGATCCGTTGGACCATTCAATCAAGTCCCAATTACCGAGAATTGTTGCTTCGACACTTTCACCCTGACAGAAGTAAAACGTCTCCGCCAGGTTGAAATCCGGATAAACATTTTCAGTAACAAGCACATCATCCTCGTACGAACATCCCAAAGGTGTTTCCATATGAAGAGTATACAAGCCAGGAAGATTCACAACAGGATTTTCCGAATCGTCCAAAAGCGTAACACCTGCTGGATCTTCCCACTCGATTATTGGATCTGAGCCTACTACATTTCCTTGCAACTGTGCAGATAACCCTTCACAAAATCCAACATCTTGTCCGGCATTAACCGTATAAAGCTCTTCAACCGGCACGACTATTTGGGCGATTGCCTGCGCGCCACACACATCTGTCAGTGTGGCTGTATATGTTGTGGTCGATAAGGGGCTTGCCACAACAGAACTACCCAAAGAACTACTTAAAGCTATCACTGGAGTCCATTCCACTATACCCGCAGTTCCATTTACATTCAAGGTTACATCCTCTTGAGGACAAATGATGGAGACAGGAGTTGCGAATAATTGCGGCTGGGGTATCAGAGTAAGTTGTATTTGATCTGAATTGACACATCCATTAGAGTCTGTTCCTGTGACTGTATAATTGATTGGAGCTGAAATGGTGGCCTGAGGAGAAGCCACTGAAGAATTGCTCAACCCTGAACTTGGCCACCAGGAATAACTAACCGCGCCTGTAGCGTTTAGCGTATAGGGTTGCAGAGCGCAAATAGCATCATTGTCTCCGGCATCTACTACCGGTAGTGTTACAACGTCCACAAATACATTATCACTATAAGAGCAGTTCAATGCTGTTGTCACAGTCACAGTATAGGTTCCTTCGGCATCAGTCTCAATCTCAAACGCATTGGTAGGGCCTGAAATTGAGCCGTCGAGCGTAGACCAATTCATAGAAATGAAATTGCCATCAACCGTTGCTTGCAAGACTAGATCAGAACCTATGCAGAGTATCTCATCGTTACCTGCTTCGACCTGAGGTATGGACTCATATAGCACTTCCACTTCAAATGTCGCCGTGTTCAAACATGCATCTGTTACCTCAACAGTTACATTGGCAGTAGTGCTCAACTGAACATCAATCTGATTGCCGGCTCCCAGTATAGTTCCATCGTCTAGCGTCCACTCCCAAGTGCCTGGAGTTCCGATAGCTTCAAGGGTTACAATAGTTTCCGGACATGCCATAGCCGGTGCAACAACCGATACCGTTGGATAATCGATATAGGTAAGTGTAATTGTAGCATCGCTCACACAGCCTTCACTCGAAAAACCCTGAACCGTATAGGTTGTAGTTTGCTCTAAATCGACAACAGGGTTCGCAATGTCATCTGCGCTCAAATAATCAGATGGGCTCCACTGATAAGTCTGGGCACCCGATACGGAAAGATTGTAAGAGTCGCCCGCGCACACATCGTCATCGGTGCCAATTACCAAAACCGGCAATGAGGCTTCCTGCACAAAAACAGCATCGCTGTATTGGCATCCTAGGGCTGTTGAAATTGTTGCGGTATAAGTTCCTTCCGTTTGGGTATCGATGACAGGTGTATCGAATGAACCATCAATAATTCCATCTATTGTTGCCCATTCGACAGAGTTGTAATTACCGATAATATCAGCCACCAACTGTGTAGGAACCCCATCACAAATGGTCACAGTGCTCTCTGTTTCTATTGTGGGCAATTCTTCATATAAAACCACTACCGTGGTTGTCGAAGTATTCAAACAAGCATCTGTCACTTCTACTGTGACATTGGTCGTGGCGCTGAATTGAACATCCACCTGGTTCCCAACTCCTAGAATTGACCCGTCATCTAAGGTCCATTCCCAAGTGCCCGGAGTGCCCGTTGCATTCAGAGTAACTACCGTTTGAGGGCAAACCATGGCAGGCGCTTCAACCGATAACGTTGGGTAATCAATATAGGTAAGCGTAATTGTTGCATCGCTGACACACCCTTCACTCGAAAAACCCTGAACCGTATAGGTTGTTGTTTGCTCTAAGTCGACAACAGGGTTCGAGATATCATCTGCACTTAAAAAATCAGTAGGACTCCATTGATAGGACTCTGCTCCTGAAACAGTAAGATTATACAATTGACCGGCACACACATCATCATCAGTACCAATTACCAAGACCGGTAATGTAGCCGCTTCGACAATCACCGCATCGCTGTATACGCAACCGAGATCGGTCGTTATTGTAGCCGTATAGGTTCCTTCTGCTTGTATATCAGCCAAAGGAGCATCGATAGCCCCACCAATAACACCATCAGCCGAAGTCCACTCTATCGTGGTATAATTACCTATGACTACTGCTTCAAGCTGAGCCGTTGACCCTTCGCAAAGTGTCAAGGTATTGCCGGCTTCAATGATCGGTAATTCTTCGTACAAAACATCTATTGTGGCTGAAGCCGTGTTCATGCATTCGTCTGTCAGCACAGCAGAAAGTGCAGTAGTCTCTTCATATTGAACATCAATCGACAATCCCGTTCCGATAACTTCGCCCGCTGCATCCATCCACTCAACCGTACCGGAAGAGGCGTTCGCGAATAGTGTTACCGGACTGCCAGGGCAAGCTTCTGTGGGGGTTGTCACCGTGAAGGTAGGTTCAGGAATAATGGTAATGGTTGATTCGTCCGGAGCGTAACAAGGACTCGCAAAAGAATAATTCACTACAACCGGGCTAGGTCCGGCCAATGCTGGGTCAAATGTGCCAAGCAATGCATCTGTTATACCATTGCCCGACCAGGTGCCGCCGTCAATATTGGCAGTGAGTTGCAATGGCCCATTGTTGATGCAAACAGGGGCTATATCATCGATTATCAGACTGGTGTTGCCAAGGAGGGTGTATGTCTCTGTATCAGACAAATTGCCCCCGAAACAAGTATTATCCAATGCCAAAGGATCGCAATTAAATGTTGCAGAAAGAGTAAAGTCGATGTCTTGCCAAGGAACAGGATTGCCTGCAGCATCAGTCAGGGCATTCAAATTAATATTCAACGAGGTTGTAGCATTGGGAATGATAACCGGAGGGTCGCTGGTCCATTCAAATCCGAACGGACAGTTAATCAAGGCAGGCGCTGCTGCGGGTGCTACATTAAATATGGAGGCAGAAGCAGTCGAGCATGAATTATCATTGATTGCTGAAGAAAAATTATTCGGGGTCGTGTAGCTAACAGATTGCGCGGCGCCGCATAAATCGAACCCCGTAAAAGTGATTGTTGCATCCGTCAAAAAACCTACATCCAACCCTACACAATCATAAACCTGCACAGCCCACCCCCCATTTAAGGCGTCGCAACCATAGATAGGGGCCCAATTTATAGGAGTTGGAAAAGCACCATAACTTCCATATGTGCCCGACAATCCATTTACACCTGAGCATACATTGATGTTATTCGTTGATTCAGTTGAAAAACAGAAATTGTTGAAGTTATCTGTGCTATTGCAAGCTCCCATAGGGTTGGGCATTAAGACCAAATTCGGTGAACCGCAAGAGGCGGGTCCGCGCAAGTAGAATGCAAGATCGCTCACCCATGTATGAGTTCCCGTGAAGCAAACCGTTATTTCCGTATTGGCATTTATAAACATCTGTGACTCTGGCAGATTGCTAATAGGAGAAAGTTGGCCCGGAGTGAATGTGCCAACCAATGAAATAGGACCTGAACAGCCTGGAGTAATGGGTTGGACGTCGACCTGAGGCTCTTGCAGAACACGCACTATCCATGCACGATAGCATCCAACAAATGCGTTCGCAGAATTTCGAACGGAAATAAAATAAGCGCCGGGCTGAAGGTTGGTTATCGTAGAAGAGGCTTGATTATTCTGAGTTGTAAAAGAAGTCCAGGTTAAATTTCCGGGAATATACCGGTACCAGACAAAATTGAAACTAGTGCCAGCTACCTCAGGAACAACAGTCAACTCGCCCAATTGCCCCACTGGATAATAATAGATGGGGTCATTCGGTTGGCCATCGGTGTAGCTCGTTTCACCCAAACAACCTGTGCCACTCAACTGCGCAAAAAAAGAATGCGCAAGGAGCACATAGAAAATGGTGATGAAGTGTCGACGAGTCAAACGCACACTTATTAGACATTTGGAATAACTTGCGGGTTGCAAGATTGCGCAATATAAAAATAATTCATGAACAACTCAAGCCCTATTCACTCCTTTTTACTGAGGTTGGTCTCAGCAATAATTATGATTTTTTCCCTCGCTATTTCGTCGTTTGCTCAAATACAGACTATGCTAGGGTTTGTGGGCATGCGCTCCGCACGCATCTGGGTTGCAGCTCCTCACGAATGCACAATTGGTGTAGCTGTATTTATACCCGGCAGTAAAGCGCCTGAAAGAATTTTCTCTGCTAACATTCAGCAGAATAAAGGGAACTCCTGCATTGTGGACCTGGAAGGACTCGAGCCCGGAACTAACTACGGATATAGAGTTTACGTGGCTGACGATCATAATTCAGCTGAGCAAATAACCAACGCCTTCACAACGCAAGAACTCTGGCAATATCGAAAAGACGCCCCCGACTTTCGTTTGGCTGTGGGAAGTTGCGCTTTTGTCAATGAAACCTCATACGATCGCCCCGGCGAACCCTATGGAGGGGAGTTTCACATCTTCGATACGATCGTGAAAAAAGACCCGAACCTAATGCTTTGGCTCGGCGATAACATTTACTTGCGGGAAGTCGATTTTCAGTCGTATGGCAGTGTTCTGCATCGCTACACACATACTCGCTCACAACGAGAAATTCAACACCTGCTGCAACATTGCCCCAACGTAGCAATCTGGGATGACCACGACTTCGGACCAAACGATTCGAATGGTTCTTTCATTCACAAGGATTGGACACTCAAGGCGTTCGAATCTTTCTGGGCCAACCCTTCCTATGGCTTAAGTGAGGAAGAGTCGGGCAAAGGAATAACAACGCAGTTTCAATATTCCGATATCGATTTCTTTCTGCTCGACAACCGCTATCACCGCACTTCGAGAGTTCCTTTAGGGAATACTTCGCCTACTATACTTGGGGAAGAGCAGCTCGAATGGTTGTTGCAATCATTAAAACAAAGTCAAGCTCCATTTAAATTGATTGCAATAGGGGGGCAGTTCCTTAACAGCGTATCTGTTTTTGAAAACTACGCGAATTATGAGCAAGAGCGCAAATTCATCATCAAAGCAATCGAAAAAGAGAATATACGAGGTGTTGTTTTCCTCACGGGCGACAGACACTGCGGAGAGCTATCCTATATGCCTCTTAAGAACAACAATGGAATTTACGACCTCACAGTGTCGCCCCTCACAAGCAAGGCATACGATATGTCGAAAGAAAAAAACAAGTGGCGAGTGGAAAACACCATCACCGGTGTGCGTCATTTCGCTACCTTGGAATTTTCAGGTAAAAAGAAACAACGCGTCCTAACTATGCAGGTATTCGACTCAAATGGAAAAATGCTCTGGAAACGAGATATTCCTCAATGGTAATTTGAACAATCAGCTGATTCTTTCCCGTAAGCGATAGAGAATCTCCTCTTCAAGGTATTCGCTTCGTCCGAAATCAAGCATCTTCACTTTGCTTTCTACGCTTACCGCTACCTCTACCCTTTTATCTTCCGGAAAGACTGTAATCTCAACTCCGGTTGGAGGACTCAAAAAACGCCAACCTCTTTCGACCTGTATAGAGTTTACGGTGCTATTCACTTGTGCATCATATAGCTTCAACTCTCGAAGCACTTCTTGCGCAAGATGCATGGCACGTTGCCTAGAGCAATAAAATACTTTCGACGTCATCGTGTGCAGTTATTGGTTAGTCAAAGATGCATGAACTCTTCAAGGAACAAAGGAAAAAACAAAGAATATCAACCAATTACAACTTTCCCTTAACGTTTTAGCGACGGACATAACTAAAAAGTTAATGCGGAGTAAACCTTACTTGCCTAACTCCAAACGAATTGTGTTGTATTTGACCTGAACTTCACCAGGAGGATTAAAATACCCGTACGCCAGATGCGGAAATTCCTGCTTGATCTTGACCATCATTTGCCTCACACCCATGCCCGGTTTAAGTTCTGTAATTCCCAACTTTCCGAGATACCAATCAGGATCAATATTGAAGTTGCGCCACTGAATCATCGACAAATCGCTGAAGCGAATCCAGTCGCGCAGCGCCTGGTATTCCTCTTCTTGATCGGTCATGCCAGGGAATGTAAAATAGTTGATACTCGCCCAGCCTCCGTATTGGCGAACGATGCGAGCACTTTCGCGTATATCCTCAAACGCATAGTTATTGGGTAAATAATACGCCTCGTAAATAGACTTACGGGCTGAATTGGTGCTTACGCGAATCGAATTCAGACCGGCCTTCATGAGTTCCTCAACCGCCTTTGGTTTGCTGCCATTCGTATTGAGATTGATGATTCCACGTGATGTCTTTTTGCGAATGGCAATGATAGCATCGCGCATGAGCTGCCATACCAACAAAGGCTCGCCTTCACACCCCTGGCCGAAGCTCACAATGGGGCGTTCAGCACTTTCGAGGTGGGGAACAGTAAATTCAACAATCTCGTCGACCGTTGGTATAAATGTGAGGCGATCTTGTGGTGAAGTGAGTTCGTGTTCTTCGGGTTGAAATGAAATGCACCCAAGGCAATTGCTATTGCATGCCGGAGAAACGGGAATTGGACATTCCCAGCGTCCCATGAAGAAATTGCGAGCTGCCGGACAACAATAGCGAATGCTGCAGTTGTTCCCCAGATGCTGAATGAGTCTGTTCTCAGGATGATGCTCCAGCCGTTTCTTCGTCTCTTCGATAATCAGCTCACGGTCGAAGTTTTCCAAATCTTGACGCTCATCGGGGTCGATGCGCACCGCTGTGGTATAGAACTTTCCATCGAGCCATCCTACTACGGTATAACAAAAAAGTGGCAGCGTGGGCGCCCCCTCCTCTTCCGTTCCAAACGCGGCCATATAGAGCTGCGTGTATGCCGGTGCATTCAGAGCTGCAACCGCCTGCACATCTTCCCGCACATCAAACTCCCCTGTTTCCAGATTCAGCCCATAAGGTCTTCTCCCGGGTAGCGTAAACAAATCGCTTCCTGTCGGCAATTCAATAAAATCTTCGGGAACAAGCGGATAAACGTCGTAACCACTTCTCCCAACCGCCTCATAGCGTTCATCCTCGAAAATATTTCCGTCGGCATCGGCATACACCATAAAAGGCACGCGCCTAGGATGCGAGAGTGGCTTCATTGCAAGACTTATTTGATAACGCCCTTCTGGCGCATGATATCGTTTAACTTCTCGACCATCACAAGCGTTGCCGGACAACGAGCCATGTTTGGGATGAATACTTCATCGACCTGATCCTTAAAATCCTTTCGATGAAAATGGGGAAACTCAGCACAATCAGAAGGACGAATTTCGTAAATCGTGCAAAGTCCCTTTTTCTTATCGAAATGCTGACATGGTGTGCTATCGTTCATGATGTCACCGGTCTTCTCTTCGGTGTATAGATACTTCTCGTAGTACTGAGCCGATGTCATACCGAAATGAGCTGCAACACGCTTAATCTCGGACTTCTTCCAAGTTGGCGTCATCTCCATGCAACAATGCCCGCAAGCCACGCAGCTCACCTCTTTCCAGGTTTCATCGGTAGCCTTCTTCACGTCAGCCAACAAACCCTTCGGTTTTTTACGGATGATTTTCTTGAGATCTGCGGCCAGTGTTTTCTTTTTGGCATTGGCGCGACGCGTATAATACGCAACGTCGATTTTTTTCATTCGAATTGTGATGATGAGCGAATTTAGACCAGGCAGATAGTTAGAGGTACAGGTTCAGATTCGAATTATCGGCTATCTATTGTTGATGAAAGGCAATAAAAAAAAAGGCAAGCCCAATTTATCGCACCGCTACAACCGTCTGCCTTTGCTGCCTTCCGGCCCTGGAGGATTGGACAGGAGCTGGTCGTAAAAGACTTGCCCTTTGACGGCAAAAGTAACATGCTTTCGTGCTTTCTGCGAATGATTTTTCTAAAAATAGATAGACAGGCATTTCTCTGACCGAGTATTTTTGGCAATCGTAAGCTATAATACAGAATAATGAAAAGTAATGTGATTCGATACGGCGCAATCGTAGGAGTGATTATCAGCGTGTACATCGCTCTTCTCTACGCATTGGGAATTGAAGTGTTTGCAAACTGGTGGTACTCTATCATTATGTATCCGATTTCAATAGGATTGATCTGCTACTTCACTATTCAATTAAGAAACAAGAATGAAGCGGAGCCATTTCACTTCCGACAAACGTTCGTTGTTATATTGACAATGCTCATGCTTGCGACGCTTGTTTCTACGCTTTGGAACATCGTACTGTTCAACGTCATCGACCCGGAATTACCCAAAGAGCTTTCTGAACGTATTTTAGAGGAGACAGAAAGCACCATGGCAAAATGGGGCGCACCGGAAGAAGTGATAAAAGATACTCTGAAAGAAATGCGCGACTTACCTCAACAGTTCAAGCCGGTTGCTCAACTTCTGAGTTGGCTGAAGGGCGGGCTCTTTATGGCCATTCTCAGTGTTGTGTGTGCTTCGTTTGTAAAACGTAAAACACCCGCTAATCCTTTTGCTGCCGAATGATAGATGTTTCGCTGGTCATACCATTGCTGAATGAGGCTGAATCGCTGCCTGAGCTCCACAGCTGGATAAAGCGCGTTTGCGAAAAAGCTTCCTTGAAATATGAAATCATATTTGTCGATGACGGCTCGAAAGACGAATCGTGGCAGGTTATCTCTGACTTAAAGCAAGCAAACCCAGAGATTAGAGCCATACGCTTTCAGCGCAACTATGGTAAAAGTGCAGCACTTCATAAAGGATTTGAGTGGTGCACAGGCAGAGTGGTAATCACCATGGATGCTGATTTGCAGGATTCGCCCGATGAAATACCTGAACTATACAGGATGATAGTGGATGGAAACCTTGACTTGGTGAGCGGCTGGAAGAAAAAGCGCCATGACCCGCTGTCGAAAACGATTCCAACCAAACTGTACAATTGGGCCACGCGGCGCATGAGTGGCATTTACCTTCATGATTTTAACTGTGGTTT